>JAGRIN010000323.1 GCA_020443245.1 Pseudomonadales bacterium | reverse complement strand
TCGGGTGTGGACTCAGTGTTCTCTTGCATGACCACGGCGTCAGTACCGGGCGGCATCGGCGCACCCGTGAATATCCTCGCCAGCGTACCCGCCGCCAGTCCTTCTCCCGGGTGTCCTGCCGCAATGCGTTGGCTGACTTCAATCGGCTCGTGATGGCTTGTCCCCGCGACAAGAAGCGCATATCCGTCCATCGAACTGTTGTCCGATGGCGGGACGTTCACACCGGAAGCCACATCTTCCGCGAGGACTCGCCCGACACATTCGGCAAGCGGCACCCTCGCCGTTCGCGCCACGGGCCTCGCGGACGCGACAAGTCGCGCGATCGCGTCATCGACAGGGACGAGGCCGGACACTAGTGCGAGCCTTTCTTGATCAACTCTGCAAAATTGCAGGGCCGATAGTTGATGTCCAGCTGGTCTTTCAGAATTCGTGTCCAGCCTGTCCGGCAGGCGCCGGTCGAGCCGGGCAGGCAGAAAATCAGGGTTTCGTTGGCCATTCCCGCTATCGCGCGCGATTGAATGGTCGATGTACCGATTTCCTCAAAGGAGAGTTGCCTGAAGAGTTCGCCGAATCCGTCGATTTCGACATCGAAGAGCGGCTTCATCGCCTCCGGCGTCGAATCGCGATGGGTGAAACCCGTACCGCCCGTCATGAGGACGACCTCTACTGTGTCGTCGGCAACCAGCGCCGATACCACAGCGCGCATGCGGTAGACATCGTCGATAACGACCTGTCGCCCCGCGAGGACGTGCCCTGCCTCTGTCAGCGCATCGGCAAGGTACTTCCCCGAGGTATCGGTCTCGAGCGTTCTCGTATCGGATACGGTGACCACGGCGATGTTGAGGGCAGCGGGCATCATCTGGCGAGTCTCCGGTCAGTTACCAACCAATGATACCGTGACTCAGGATGCAGGAAAACGCGGATGACAGCTCGTCCGTTATCCGCTGCATCGCTTGACCCCTTCCTGCGATTTTGGAACAGTTACCCGACCGATATTCGGCTCCCTGCCTATGACCACGCCCATCCACAAGCTGATTCCGAAGCTCGAGGTATTCAACTTTCTCGACGAGGACGATTACAAGACCCTCGAGAAGTACATGTTTCGCTACGACTACGACGAGAACGCCTACGTCTTCAAAGAAGGCACGCATGGCGGCTACATGTTCTTCATCGTCGAGGGATCTGTCGAAGTGATCAAGCAGTTCGACGACAAGAAGCATACGATCGCAGAGTTGGGGCCTGGGCGAAGTGTCGGTGAGATGTCGCTGATCGACGGCGCACCACGTTCGGCCACCGTCCGAGCCAAGGAGACCCTTGCCCTGATCGTCCTCAAACGCGAGGACTTCAACCGCATGCTGGACGAAGAGCCCGCCGTCGCCAACAAGGTGCTGATGGGCATCGCCACCCTGCTGAGTCATTCCCTGCGGGAAACCAACAAGAACTTTACCGAGAAACTGCTCTCGATCTGCTAGGCCCTAGCCGGGGCCGTTCAGCAGGTAGTGGACAAAGATACTCGCCACATAACCGAGGACGACGGTCCAGCTCCACTTCAGGTGACCAAAGAAAGTGTAGATGCCCCTCGCCTGCCCCATGAGCGCAACGCCGGCGGCGGAACCGATCGATAGCAGGCTACCCCCGACACCGGTCGTGAGCGTGATCAGCAGCCACTGGTAGTGCGGCATTTCCGGGTTCATCGTCAGGATTGCGAACATGACCGGAATGTTGTCGATGATCGCTGACATCAGTCCCATCGTGATATTCGCAGTCGTCGCACCGAATCCATCGTACAGGTGCACCGACATGATCTCGAGATAACCGATATACCCCAGCCCGCCGACACAGAAGATAACGCCGAAAAAGAAGAACAATGTGTCCCACTCAGCCTGTGCCACCTTGTTGAAGATATTGAAGTGGCCGAAGTCCTCGTGATCGTCCGGCGCTGTCACCTGGATGTAGTATGAGAACAGGAAAAGATAAGAGAGTCCCGTCATCATGCCAAGGAATGGTGGCAGGTGCAGGAACTGCTCAAAGCTCACGGCCGTCGCGATCGTGCAAAGGAACAGGAAGCAGATGACAAACGCGCCGCGCTTGAGTCTCACTTTCTGGAACTCTGTGTGAGGATGCGCGTTCGGTATCGCAAAACTCATGATGGTCGCGGGTACCAGAAAGTTCACGGCAGACGGAAGAAACAGCTCGAAGAACTCAAAGAAGTCCGCGTGGCCGCTCTGCCACACCATCAGCGTCGTAATGTCACCGAACGGGCTGAAGGCCCCGCCGGCATTTGCCGCGACCACAATGTTGATGCAACCGAGCGCAACGAACTGCGGGCTGGATGCCCCCACCGACAGCACGACAGCACCCATCAGCAACGCCGTTGTCAGGTTGTCGGCAATGGGAGAGAGGAAGAACGCGATGGTCCCGGTGATCCAGAACAGCTTACGGTATCCGAATGACCGGCTGATAAGCCATGCGCGCAACGCCTCGAACACGTTGCGTTCGGTCATCGCGTTGATATAGGTCATCGCGACCAGCAGGAACAGAAGCAGCGATGAGTACTCCACCAGGTTGTGCTGCAGGCTTGCCCGCAGTGCGGTCACATCGCCCGTATATTCATGCGAGAGGTAAGCGACAATCACCCAGATTGCGCCGGCCGCGAAAATGACGGGTTTCGACTTGCGCAGGTGGATAAACTCTTCCACCATCACAAAGCCGTAGGCGATGACAAAGATCGCCACCGCGATCATCCCCCAGACTGTGTCGGTCGCCCCGAGTGGTTCGATCGTCTCTGTCGTGGACCCCAACGCGAGGGGTGAGATCACGAGGCCGACCAGTAATGCAATTGCCTTCATCAGCTTCCTTATCGCGCAAACGCCGGTTGCGGCTTGCTTGAACTAGGCCCCTTTCCAGTTGGGCGAGCGCTTCTCCGCGAAGGCCTTCGGCCCCTCGACGAAGTCGGCAGAGCCGTACATGGCCTGGATCTGTTCATAACGGCCCTTGATCGCCGCCTCCAGGCTTTCCGCTCCCATGCCCTGCATTGCAGCTTCCTTACTGCCGCGGACAGAGAGGGGGGCGCATTCCAGGATCTGTGCCGCCCAGGCCTTCGCTCCTTCGAGCGCACCGCCGGGCCGGACGACGTCGTTCACAAAACCAAGATCCTTGCCCTCGGCCGCGCCGACCCGCCGGCCCGTCAGCAGCATGCCCATCGCGCGTTTCATACCGATCTCGCGAGGCAGGCGATGAATTCCACCGGCAAGCGCCGCAAGCCCGACCCTGGGCTCAGGGAGGGCGAACACCGCGTTCTCTGACGCGACAATAATGTCGCACGCGAGCGCAATCTCGAACCCGCCGCCCATCGCGATACCGTTTACCGCGGCGATGACGGGCTTTGGATTGGTAAACCGGGACGTCAGGCCGGCGAATCCCGTCGACGGAGAGCTCATTTTGCCGCCAGATGCCTGGTACTTCAGGTCGTTGCCTGCGCTGAATGCCCGATCTCCGGCGCCGGTTATGATTGCGACCCACTGTTCCGGGTCCTGCTCAAAATCGTCGAAAACCTCTGCGAGTTCGGCATTCGCCGGGGGATGGAGGGCGTTCATCACCTCCGGGCGATTCATTGTCACGATGGTCAGGCGACCTTCTTTTTCAACCTTGCAGAATTCCGGCATCGTTTTCCCCCGATCGTCGAAT
>JAGRIN010000322.1 GCA_020443245.1 Pseudomonadales bacterium | reverse complement strand
TACGGGGCTACACGCCTTTGTTGCTTGCGGTGGCAGGATTGAGGATCGAGACAGCGCGCGCCGCCCTGGAACTGGGTGCCAACGTCGAGCACCGAAGCCGTGAAGGCAATACGGCCCTGATTATTGCGGCCTCGCGTAGCGCCCCCCTGGTCGAAATCCTGCTCTCGCACGGCGCGGATCCGGAAGCACGCAACGACGCCAGCAATACCGCCCTCATGATCGCGGCTCACGCCGACTGCCTGCCCTGCGTCCGATCACTTCTCGACGCGGGCGCGAAGCCGGGTCGTCGCAACAGCCAGGGAAAACAGGCACGTGATCTCACCACCGACCCGGTCGTTTTGAAGCTACTCCAGGATCGAGGCTGACTGCATTCGCCCCCCGACGCGCGTATAGTTAACCGCCTCACGCGCGACGGAGGATGTCATGAAGACAGTAAAGCTCGGTGACCTGGCGGTCAGCGCAATCGGGCTGGGTTGCATGGGAATGTCGCAAGCCTACGGGACGCCGGACCCAGCGGAATCAAAACGTACGCTGCTCCGGGCACTGGACATCGGCGTCACATTCCTGGATACCGCCAACGCTTACGGCCTCGGACACAACGAAACGCTGATCGGTGAAGTCCTCTCTGCGCGGCGCAGCGAAATACAGCTCGCGACGAAGTTCGGCATCGTCGTTCAGGATGGCAAGCGGGGAATCGACGGTCATCCTGACCAGGTCGCGGCCCGATGCGATGAAAGCCTGACCCGACTCAAGACAGATGTGATCGATCTCTACTACCTGCACCGTCTCGACCCGGACGTGCCGATCGAAGATACCGTCGGCGCCATGGCAAAACTCATCGAGGCGGGCAAGGTTCGCTACCTCGGTCTCTCGGAAGTCTCCGCAAAGACACTGCGGCGCGCCCACGCTGTCCATCCGATTTCTGCGGTCCAGTCCGAGTATTCCCTGTGGACCCGCGACCCCGAGGCACACGTTCTGCCGGCGTGCCGGGAACTCGGCATCGGTTTCGTCCCGTTCAGCCCGATGGGACGCGCGATGTTGACCGGAACCATTACCGGCGCCGACACCATGGACCAAAAGGGCGACATGCGATCGCGCATGCCCCGTTTCTCCGGCGAGAACCTCGACCACAATCTCGGGCTCGTTGAGACGTTCGGGGAGATCGCCGCCAGGCGCGGGTGTACGCGCGGCCAGTTGGCGCTCGCGTGGCTGCTCGCGCAGGGCGATTTCATCGCGCCGATCCCCGGTACCAAGCGTGTTCGCTACCTCGAAGAAAACGCAGCCGCCGCCGAGATCACGCTCACCGCGGACGAGATCAACGAACTCGATCGCCTCTTTGCGCCGGAGAACATCGCCGGCGACCGCTACGATGCATCAGGCATGCGGTCAGTGGACCGGGACTGAGGAGCGAACCCTGGTGGAGGTATTTCGCTACGCAATCGATCGCTTCGACATCCTGACCGATGTCGATGATGAGTGGGAGCGATTCGCTGCCGAAAACGGCGCGCCCGATCTCACGCGGGACTCCGTCGTGGGTCGATCCATCTTCTCGTTCATTGCAGGTTCCGAGACACGTCAGATCTATCGTGAGCTGTTTGTACGTGCACGTCACAACCCGGCACCAATCGTCATCCCGTTTCGCTGCGACGCACCGGCAATCCGTCGAGACATGACGCTGGAGGTCATCGGAAACAGTATCGGTGACATCGAACTGACGGGGCGCCTGCTTTCAGCAGAAGCTCGAGAGGCAGTTGCAGCGCTGGGCGATGTCGCCCGATCCGACGAGATTGTCCGCATGTGCAGTTGGTGCAAGCGAGTCGATATCGAGGGCAACTGGGTAGATCTCGAGGTCGCAACGAGAGAGCTCAGCCTTTTCGCGAGTTACCCGCTTCCCCGGTTCAGTCACGGTATCTGTACGCGCTGCACGGCAGAATTCGGCGACTAACCCCTTCGTTGTGCTTCAGTTCCCGATCAAGGCGGACACCATCCTCTCGATACTCGCCCCGTCTTGTGCAAGCTCAGAACCTGGCATTGATGGCGGCATAGACATACACCGCGTGATCAAAGCCGGGCAGATTGGCATCGAAGAAGTCGCCACCCTGGAGCCAGGCACCGCCAACGTCGAAATTGGCTGAACGTTGCGCGAACCAGAAGCGGACCCTGCCGTGTACCTGTTGCCCCGCAAAGCGATCACCGCCGGACGCACCGCTGACACCGGAGCGCCCGAATGCGTCTGCCGGCTGATCGACCCAGACCGGTCGCCACGCGACATAGGCGTCGGTGCGGCCAGTTGTCCACTCATAACGCAACTCCGGCGCGATGAGATTCGCGCGAGCGAGGGCACCGTAAATGCCGGTGAATCCGAAGTCAGGAACGCTCGGCCCGAACAATGTATCGAACCGACCGTACCGGTCATCGAGCGGTGACTTGTCGCCACTGATCCAGTCGAAGGCAAGACGCAGGCGACGAGCGCCATCGAAACTGTAACCCGCGTCGACGTGAAGCAATCCCGCTCGCACGTCGAGATTTTTGGTGTCCGCCTGCGACGTTGTGGCGCGTCGCGTGCCCCACTGCCACATCGTTTCCAGTTCGAAGTCCCAGTGTTCCGGTGACTTTGTACGCCTGAGCCGCACTCCCGCTGTGTCGAGACGCCGGTCCGCGGTGGCGCGCGACGCAGCGTCCGACTCGTCCAGCCCGATCCAGTAGGCTTCGCTGCGAAGGTCAGCCGCAAGGCCGCTGTTCTCGATATGGACGCCATAGAGCCTCTGCGTACTGCCCCGATCGTCATCCTCGAATGTCGCGTCCAGCAGCGCTTGCCTCGCGGTGGGCCGAATGATCGAAGGGTAGTTGTAGAACGCAGTAACCGTGACGCCGGTGACCGGCGTCCATTTTCCGAGCAAACCCTGGAACGCGTTGGTCGTGTTGCGAAAATTGTTGCGCCCGATGAGACGCCGGCTGCCCAGGTCCAGCGTGTAACGACCGACAGTGACCGACTCGTTGCCGTCGTTGGAGGTCCACCTGAGATTCGCGTTGATCAGTTCGGTGACATTGACCATCGTGGTATTCACAAGCGAGCCGTCATCGGTCAAAAAGACCCGGGAGTCCATCAGTTCGCCCGACAGGCGCCAGTGTTCGGTTGCGTCGAAATCCACTCTCGCAGTCACGCGTGTCGCGAGTTGCAAGTCGCTCGCCGACCCAACTTGACGAAACTGGCCATCCAGGGATTCGAGTCGGCCCCTGAACGTGCCGCTTAACATCAGCGCCGGATCCGCGAACGTGACGCTGGCGGAACAGACAAGAAGGAAAACAACCAGGCGGGCGGCACAGGGACACCGGAACATCAAACTCTCCACAGCACAAACGAGGTCCAGTGTAACGCGTTTGGCGCAAACGCAGGCCCGGCGCGGCTTTGCCGGAATATGACAGTGGCCTGCATCCGGTCGCGGGGTCGCAAAACTGTCTTCACTTTGCCATCACTGACATCCAAAAGTGGAGAAAACTCCTTATTTCACGGGATGTTACATTTGTGACGTACTTCACAGCCTGAAATCTGGTCTTCTGTAGTATTAACTAGCGAGAGAAGGCTGGCAGGAAGCCGGTTTCACGTTGCGCATTCGGATGGCGCAAACTGGAGTCAGCATTGAACGTGGTACAGAACAGGACAGAAATTCGGCCCATTCGCGAACCCGAGCCCGCGGCGACCCGCATTGTCGCGCGCATCATGATGCC
>JAGRIN010000321.1 GCA_020443245.1 Pseudomonadales bacterium | reverse complement strand
ACAATTCGGGAAAGCAGAGACGGATGTTTTCCGAAGTGACCCGCGCCATGCGCCCGCGGGAGTACCAGAGCAGGATTCCGGCTGCCGCGCCCAATGCCTGCAGCGCGCGCAGCGGCAGGCGACCCGCGAGCGTCAACATGGTTTTGACGAGAAGGGTTCGGATCATCGATGTCGGTGGTGCTACCGGTTACCAGTTGGATTAGACTTCAACGCTTCGTCACCTGAAACGCAAGGAGAGACCATGGAACTCGTTACGATTGTCACCATGCTGGCGATCATTGAAGCAGCGATATTTGGTCTCCAGGCCGGCCTGGCGCGTGCGAAGGGCGGTGTGCAGGCCCCGGCGATCACGGGCGATGAACTGTTCGAGCGCCGCTTCCGCGTGCACTACAACACGATTGAGCAACTGATTGTGTTCATTCCTGCGCTGTGGGCTTTCGGTCACTACGTCGGGCAATACTGGGCGGCGGGCCTTGGCGCCGTGTTCCTGGTCGGCAGGATCGTCTACGCGGTAAGCTACGTGAAAGATCCGGCGACGCGAGGGCTGGGCTTTGCAATGTCTTCGCTCCCGTCGTTCGTGATGGCCGTCGGGGCACTGATTGCCGCGACGATCAGCCTTTTTGCCGGGTAAGGAGTGCAAGCGCCGTCCTGGCTTTGTCGTTGTCGATGAGGTCGGCCAGGGCGCGAATGAGCGCCGCGGGCGCCGATTCGAGCCTGAGTTCGGCGAGCCAGGTATTGATCATTGATTGTCTCGTGAAGTCATCCTGTGACAGGATGGCAATCAGCTGCGTACGGATGGTCTCGTCAGTCGAGGCGACCTGGATCAGATCGACGAGATCGTCCTCGGCAGTGTGGATTCCGAACCAGCCACGAAGCCCGTTCTTCATTGGCAAAGGCCGTTATCAGCATACTTGCACTTACCATACGACTCGCGAATCGCGGTGACAAGGGCCGCCTTTCCCTCGCGCGGAGCATGGTGGCATCATATAGACAATGTTTATCGAGGAGTAATCAATGGCAGTAGTTGACTACCTGTCGCCGACGAGTGTCGCCGACGCGGTGAAATGCCTCGCGGGTTCGCCGCACCCTGCGAAGGTCCTCGCGGGTGGTACCGATCTCATCATCCAGTCAAAGGGCAAATACGACAGCCCGCTCATTGTGGTCGATGTGAAGAAGATCGGTTCGATGGTTAGCGCCGAATTGACAGACGATGCGTTGATTCTCGGGCCTTCGATGCCCTGCGCAGAGTTGACGGCGCGAGAGGACATCAAGTCGGTGTTTCCCGGTCTTGTGGAAGCGGCGTTTCTCATCGGCTCCACACAGGTGCAGGGGCGCGCGAGCGTCGGCGGTAACCTGTGCAACGCGTCTCCTGCAGGCGACACCATCCCCGCGCTGATCGCAAACGCGGCGCAGTGTGTGATTGCCGGGCCAAATGGTGAACGTACCGTCCCGGTCGAGTCATTCGTGACGGGAGTCGGCAAAAACTGTATGACCCAGGGTGAACTCCTGGTATCGATTCGCATCCCGCGTCCGGCTGCGGGCAGCTCAGATGCCTACCTGCGCTTCATCCCGCGCACAGAGATGGACATCGCCGTCGCGGGGGCCGGGGTTGCCGTGACACTGGATTCCACCGGCAAGTGTACAGCGGCCCGGGTCGCCATCGGCGCGGTCGCGCCGACAGCGCTGCTGGTGCCGGAAGCGGCAGCCGCACTGGTCGGCAGCACTGTCGATGATGCGTCGCTGGCTGCTGCCGCGGCCGCGGCAACCGCAGCGTCGAACCCGATTACCGATAGGCGCGGCACGGCCGAGTATCGCCGTCACGTAGTCGGCGTATTGGTAAAACGCGCAGCGGCTATCGCAGCGCAGCGAGCGAGGAGTGTGAAGTAATGACGATGAAACATGTTAATACCAGCGTCAACGGCGAAGCGGTCGAGTTCCTGTGTGAGCCGCACGAGACGTTGCTCGACGTCCTGCGCAATCGCCTGTCTCTCACCGGCACGAAAGAAGGCTGCGGTTCTGGCGACTGTGGCGCGTGCTCTGTGACGGTCAACGGCAGGCTGGTTTGTTCCTGCCTGGTGCTGGGTGTCGAGGCGGACGGCAAGGAGATCGCAACGATTGAAGGTGTCGAGGATCATGGGCACCTGAATGTCATCCAGGAGAAATTTCTCGAGCATGCCGCGCTCCAGTGCGGCATCTGCACGCCGGGCTTCATTGTGGCGACGAGGGCACTGCTCGCCGAGAATCCCGATCCGACTGAAGAAGAGGCGCGCTATTTTCTCGCCGGGAACCTGTGCCGGTGCACGGGATACGACAAGATCATCAGGGCCGTGATGGACGCGGCCGAAACCATTCGAGGAGGTGCTTGATACCATGAGCGAAGCACGGGAATACAAATATATCGGAAAGCGTTCGATCCGCCCCGACGGATACGACAAGGTGACCGGGCGAGCTAATTATGGTGCGGACCTTTCTCTGCCCGGGATGATCTGGGGCAAGATCCTCCGCAGCCCGCACGCGCATGCGCGCATCAAGAAACTGGACACCAGTCGTGCCGAGAAACATCCGGGCGTGTTTGCGGTGGCGACATTTGAAGATTTTCCCTCGGTATCCTCTGAGGCGTTTGAGGCAGGTGAGGGGTCTACCGACCTGCTCGACCTCGCGCGAAACGTACTCGCCAAGGACAAGGTGCTCTACCAGGGGCACGCCATTTGTGCGATTGCCGCGAAGTCCGAGGCCATTGCGGAGCAAGCGTTGACACTGGTCGATGTCGAGTACGAAGTACTGCCACACGTTCTCGATGTGTACGACGCGATGAAGCCGGACGCGCCGGTACTGCATGACGACATGTTCACCCAGGGCGTACCCGAGAAGCCGACGAGTCCGTCGAATATCGCCACGCGGATGGAACTCAAAAAAGGGGATGTCGAGAAGGGCTTTGCGGACGCCGATATCATCATTGAACGCGAGTTCTATACGCCGACGGTTCACCAGGGCTACATCGAACCGCACGCCTGTACCGTTCGCTACGACGAACATGGCACATCGCTGGTCTGGTGCTGTACGCAGGGACACTTCGACGTCAGGGCCAGTACGGCCAAACTCCTCAAGATGGATCTCAGCAAGATCAAAGTGGTCGCGAGCGAAATCGGCGGTGGTTTCGGCGGCAAGACCACGGTCTATCTCGAACCGGTTTCCCTTATTCTCTCGCGCAAGTCGGGTCGACCGGTGAAGATGGTCATGGATCGCGATGAGGTCTTCCGTGCGTCCGGCCCGGGCGCCGCAACACGTAACTGGGTCAAGATCGGCGCGAAGAAAGACGGCACTTTCACGGCGATGCAGGCGAGACTCTGCTACGAGGCAGGCGCGTTCAAGGGCTCGCCGATGGGGCCGGGTTGTATGACCGTCTTTACGCCTTACGACATCGAAAACGCGTATGTCGAAGGATTCGACGTTGTGGTGAACAAGCCCAAGGTTGCTGCATACCGCGCGCCGGGTGCGCCGCAATCCGAGTTCGCCGCCGAGATGGTGATCAACGACATCGCGAAGGAACTCGGCATGGACCCGATCGACCTGCGTCTCAAGAACGCTGCGAAGGAGGGGACCCAGACGCTTTACGGGCCCAAGCTGAAGCCGGTCGGCCTGATCGAGTGTCTCGAGGCAGTCAAACAATCAGAGCACTACAACGCGCCGCTCGGCGCTAACCAGGGTCGCGGCCTTGCGGCAGGCTTCTGGTTCAACATCGGCGGTGTAT
>JAGRIN010000320.1 GCA_020443245.1 Pseudomonadales bacterium | reverse complement strand
TCTGCGAGGCGATCCTGCCGCTGGGCTTCGGTGTCATGTCGCTCAGGTTCGCCATACGCGCTGTCCGGCGTATCGTCGGGTTCGGATAACCGGATGGGTACGCCGCTCTCGGTCGTCATCGCATTGCTTGCACTTCTTGGCGCGCCGCTGTTCGTCGTCATTCTCGCCGCGGCCATGTTGGGGTTCCATCTTTCGGAGATTCCGCTGACGGTCATCCCGATCGAAATCTACCGGCTCGTCGATACGCCGCTATTGTTGGCGCTGCCGCTGTTCACATTTTCGGGATATGTGCTCGCGGAGAGCAACCTGTCGACGAGGCTCGTCAGGCTGACCGAGGTATTTCTCGGATGGATGCCAGGTGGGCTTGCCGTCGTTGCATTCGTCACGTGTGCGTTCTTTACAGCCTTTACCGGCGCATCCGGCGTCACGATCGTCGCAGTCGGTGCGCTGCTCTACCCGGCGCTGATGGAGTCGGGTTACCGTGAGAAGTTTTCCCTCGGTCTCGTTACGACGTCCGGTAGTCTTGGCCTGCTTCTGGCTCCGTCACTGCCGCTCATTCTGTACGGCGTCATCGTGCAGCAGATGGACCTGCCTGCACCGTTCTCGATACAGGATCTCTTCATTGCCGGTATCCTGCCGGCACTGCTCATGATCGTCATGTTGACCGGTTACAGCATCTGGGCGAACCGCGGGAGCGTTGTCAGGACACGCCGCTTCAGTCGTGAGGAAGCAGTGTCTGCGCTCGGCGCGGCCAAGTGGGAGATACCGTTACCGTTTATTGTGTTGGGAGGTATCTATTCCGGATTCTTTGCCGTTTCGGAAGCGGCAGCCGTGACCGCGTTCTATGTGCTGTTCGTCGAGGTGGTCGTTCATCGCGAGGTGGCATATGGCAAGCTGCCGTCGATCATTCGCGACTCGATGGTCATGGTTGGAGGCATCCTGCTCATTCTCGGGGTGGCGCTGGCGTTCACGAATTTTCTGATCGATGCCGAGGTGCCGCAACTACTTTTTGAGTGGATTCGCGGCTTCGTGCAGGACAAGCTGACATTCCTCATCCTGCTGAACCTGATCCTGCTCCTGCTCGGCGCCATGCTCGACATCTTCTCGGCGCTCGTGATCATGATTCCGCTGATCGTCCCGGTTGCCATCGGTTTTGGTGTCGATCCCATTCACCTCGGGATCATCTTCCTTGCCAACATGCAGATCGGATACTTTACGCCGCCGATCGGGATGAATCTGTTCATCGCGAGCTATCGCTTCGAGCGATCGATCACCGAGCTCTATCACGCCACGATACCGTTCATGATCGTGCTGCTGGTTGCACTCGGCATCATTACCTACGTGCCGTGGCTTTCCCTGGTGTTCCTGGATCGCTGACGAGGTTGACCGCTTCGAGCAGTTCGTCTGCCGTAAAGGGCTTTTTCAGCATCGTCGCGGGCCAGGAAGGGTCGACGGCGTCGCGAATCCGCGCGAGATTGAAACCGGAGATAAAGATCGCCGGAATGCGCATGCCGCTCGCCACAAGATCCCGGTAGATGTCAGTGCCACTGCGACCGGGGAGCCCGCAATCCATGACGATGAGATCGACCTTGCGTTGATTGAGGAGCGTGACGGCCTGTTCTCCTGACAATGCGCTGATGGCCTCGTGGCCCGCCGAACCGAGGATTCGCGCGCAGAGTTCCTGCAGGTCGAGTTGATCCTCGACCACGAGAACCGAGAGCGCCTGGCCTGTGGACTGCTCGCCAGGTTCCTGCGCCTCCGATGTATTGCCGGGAGTGCGTGCCCTGTCCCGAGCGGTCGCCATCGGGAAGGCGAAAGTAAATTCTGTTCCCTTCCCAGGCGCCGAGGTAACGTCGACGTTTGCCCGGTGACTGGCAGCGATGCTGGATACAGCAGCGAGGCCAAGGCCGCGGCCCGTGGATTTGGTCGAGAAGAAAGGCTCGAAGACGCGCTCTTTCACTTCCGGCGCCATGCCGTGGCCGGTGTCGCTCACCGTGAGCAGGACGTTTTGCGCCGCGCGTGACGTTGCGATCGTGATCGTACCGCTCTTTCCACCGAGCGCGTCGGCGGCGTTGGTGATGAGATTGATCAACACCTGGGTAACCTGTGTCCTGTCTCCCTGTATCCATGCGCCGCCGGGCATCAGCGAGAGATCGATGGTTGCTTGCTGGTGAACGGATGCGCGCATCAATGTCGTGATCTGCTGGACACTTTCGTTCAGGTCCATGAGGACGGGACGGAAGTCGCTACGACCTGCATAGGTCAGCATCTGCCCGGTCAGCTCCGCCGCCCGTTCTGTCGCCGTGAGGACCTGGTCCAGTGCGCCGCGTGCTTCGGCGGCATCGTCAAGATTCCTGATCGCGAGTTCAACCTGCCCGCTGATGCCCGACAGCAGGTTGTTGAAGTCGTGGGCAATGCCGGCGGCGAAGACGCCCAGGCTCTCGAGCTTCTGAATCTGCCTTTGTTGGTAGCTGAGTTGTTGGCGTTGACGCTCGATCTCGCGCTGTGCGCCGACGCTGCGAATCACCAGCGTGTAGCCGATGTTGGCGCCGAGCATGGCGTGACGTCGGCTGACCTCGACCGGTGTGCGACGGCCATCGTTCGCGTAGGCGACATAGCTCTTCCTGCCGCCGGATTCATCCTCCGACACAAACAGCAGGATCTGGTCGACGACCAGCTTGCCAATCGCTTCATCGGCGTCATACCCGAACATACCCCTGGCACGATCGTTCCAGGATGTGACGATGCCTGACGCGTTGTGACTCAGGACAACGTCCTCGGCGTTGTCCAGCACAAACCGAAGCATCGCTTCTGCGCGCTGTTGCTCATCCAGCGCGGCAGCCTTGTCAGACGCCAGTTGTTTCATCGCCACCAGCGTCATCGAGCCGACCATCAATGTGAACATGATGCCGTCGAGGAAGTACACGAGACCGAAAGTTGCGGAAACCTGGACGGATAGCGCGGGGAGCGCGAACCGCGTCGCCAGGGTGGCAAGCGCTGCGGCGAGCAGCCAGCCTGGGGTCGGGGACTGTCGCCCGTTCAAACGGATCGCGAAGTAGACGGTGAACGCCTGGGCTGCCAGTGAGGGCGCGTAGGTGATATACCATGTCCAGGTCTTTGCCGGATCGAACAGGAGCGGGTTGATCGCGAGTATGAGGAGAAACACAGCGGTCGCTGTGAGGGCGTTGCGCTTCGTGATGGTGTAGCCGGCAGCACCTGCCACCATTTGCACGACGCACGCCGATTCGGCGAAAAGCAGGCAGGAGGATAGATAATACAGCGGTGCGACTTGCCACCCGAGTATCAGGTTGTTTACCGTGAGGCGTGCGAGTTCCAGCGCGAGGGCGAAGAAGCCAGGTCGCAGGTACGTGTAGCGAGTTTCCCTGTAGCAGAGGTACACGGCCAATAGAAAAACGACCGTGAACAACCACATGAAACTGAGTGATAATAGCGGGACGAGTGAATCCGGCGACATTGCGTCTGGAAGCGCGGCAAACTCCGGGCAATATAGCACACGGTGTGGTCAGGACCTGACGTTGTGCGACAGGTGGCCGGGTCTTCGATCAACGAATAGATCGTGTCGTTTCGGATGAATGAGCCGAAGCTTATCTATAGGATTCAATGGCTTACAACTGGCTGTTGTAGTCTGTCCTGAGAAGTGGCACAAATCTGGCTTGGGTACGATGTTGAAACGATACGTCAAAAGGAAACGAGCTTGAAAATCGATGCCAGTGCCTTCCAGCGCCTCATCGA
>JAGRIN010000319.1 GCA_020443245.1 Pseudomonadales bacterium | reverse complement strand
TTCAGCGTGACGTCCTTCAGGTTGTTGCCGGTCGCGCCAACGAGATCAAGGTGGCGCTCGGGGTCGACCTGCACACGGGATTCAGGAATTCGGATCTGTCGCTTGCCTGAGAGGAATTGCCCGGTGACAGAACGTGGTTCGGCGAGAACGTCATCCAGCGTGCCGCTCGCGACAACTTCGCCGCCATGCACGCCCGCACCCGGTCCGATGTCGACGATGTGGTCGGCGGCCCGGATGGCTTCTTCATCGTGCTCGACAACGATCACCGTATTGCCGAGATCGCGAAGGTTGACCAACGTATTCAGGAGCCGCTGGTTGTCACGTTGATGAAGGCCGATCGAGGGTTCGTCCAGGATGTACATGACACCCACCAGGCCTGCACCGATCTGGCTTGCGAGCCGTATGCGTTGTGCCTCGCCGCCTGAGAGCGTGTCGGCGCTGCGTGAGATGGTGAGGTAATTGAGGCCGACGTCGTTGAGGAAACTGAGCCGCGCAGTGATTTCTTTCAAGATCTTGTCTGCGATGCGTGCGCGCTGTCCCTCGAGATGGATGTCACAGAAGTATTGATGCGCGCCCGCTACCGACATGTTCGTGATCTCCGGCAGCGACTTGTCTTCAATGGTCACCGCGCGTGCGTCGCGATTGAGGCGTGCACCGCTGCAGACGGGGCAGTCCTGGACCGCGAGGAAGCGGGCCAGGTTCTCCCTCACCATCTGTGAGTCCGTGTCGTGGTAGCGTCGCTCCATGTTGGGAATGATTCCCTCGAACGTATGGGCGCGCGTGTATTCGTCGCCCCGGTCATTGACGTACCGGAACTTGATGCGCGTATCGCCGCTTCCATAGAGGATGACGTTGCGTATCTCCTCGTCCAGGTCGTGCCAGGGTGCGGTCACATCGAATTTGTAGTGATCCGCCAGCGACGTGAGCATCTGGTAGTAGTAGATGTTGCGTCGGTCCCAGCCATGGATTGCCCCCTCGGCCAGTGACAGTTCTTCGTCGTGAACGACGTTGCGGGCATCGAAGAATTGTTTGATGCCGAGTCCGTCGCAGGCAGGACAGGCGCCGGACGGGTTGTTGAACGAGAAGAGCCGCGGCTCGAGTTCCGGAATCGAGTGCCCGCACTCAGGGCAGGCAAATCGCGCCGAAAACACGATGTCTTCACGTTCGCCGTCGATGAAGGCAATCGAGGCGAGCCCGTCGGAAACATTGATGGCTGTCTCGAAAGAGTCCGCGAGGCGGGTCTTCAGGTCATCACGGATGCGAAAGCGATCCACCACCACATCGATGGTATGTTGCTTGTTCTTGTCGAGCTTCGGCGTCTCGTCGAGGTCTGCGACGATGCCGTCGATCCGGGCACGAACGAACCCTTGCTTCCTGAGCTGGTCCAATGCATGGAGGTGTTCACCCTTGCGCCCCTTGATGATGGGTGCCAGCAGTAACACGCCGGTACCTTCGGGGAGAGACAACACCTGGTCGACCATCTGGCTGACGGTTTGTGCCTCGAGCGTAATGCCGTGGTCAGGACAATGCGGCTCGCCCACACGCGCGAACAGCAAGCGCAGGTAGTCGTAGATTTCGGTGATCGTGCCGACTGTCGAACGGGGATTGTGGCTGGTGGACTTCTGTTCGATCGAAATTGCCGGCGAAAGCCCGTCGATGTGGTCCACGTCCGGCTTTTCCATGAGCGAGAGAAACTGGCGTGCATAAGCCGAAAGCGACTCGACGTAACGGCGCTGGCC
Organism: Pseudomonadales bacterium; assembly: GCA_020443245.1. Taxonomy (GTDB): domain Bacteria; phylum Pseudomonadota; class Gammaproteobacteria; order Pseudomonadales; family Azotimanducaceae; genus JANQJA01. The sequence goes on along the minus strand of JAGRIN010000319.1, from coordinate 2,017 downwards.
CTCGGCGTAAAGCGTATCGAAGGCGAGAGAAGACTTGCCCGAACCGGACAGACCGGTGATCACCACGAGCTTGTCGCGCGGAATGTCGAGATCGAAGTTCTTGAGGTTGTGCGTCTTCGCACCGCGAATGGAAATACTGCTCATCGATCAGTCCAGGTGTGCGATGCCGGGACGGTTCGCCGCCGGCGACCTGGTCCGTGCAATGTAAGGGAACACTGAATTTGGTATCATCCGCCGCCTGTTTCGGGGCGCCACATTTATCGGCCGCCTCCCCGGCATTCGCGAAGGGGACAGATATTATAAGTTTGTTACTGTACAGGCAAAGGCGCCTGCCTGTCGGCATCACCAGTCGTCGATCCACATGACCAAAACCGAATTTCGTGCTGCCGCTTCCATCGGCCTGCTTTACATTGTCCGCATGCTTGGACTGTTCATGGTCCTGCCGGTACTGCCTGTCTCCGGTGAGGTGCAGTCTGCGTCACCGCTGCTTATCGGGCTTGCGCTCGGCGTGTACGGTCTCTCCCAGGCACTGCTCCAGATTCCGCTGGGGTTGCTGTCTGATCGCATCGGGCGCAAACCGGTCATCCTGGGTGGCCTTGTCATGTTCGTCGCCGGCAGCATCGTCGCCGGTGCGAGCGGCCATATCTTCGGGATTATCGTCGGACGCCTGCTGCAAGGCTGCGGCGCGATTGCCTCGACGTTGCTGGCGCTCGTCTCGGATGTCACCAGTATCGAAAATCGCAGCAAGGCGATGGCAATCGTGGGGATCAGCATCGGCGGTTCGTTCGGCCTGGCCCTGATTCTCGGCCCGCTGATCGCGAATCTCGGCGGTTTGCCTGCCGTGTTCTATTTCACGGCCGGGGCCGGACTCGTGGGCATCGTGGTGGTTCTCACGGTTTTGCCGAATCCGACCGTCCGCAGTCACAATCCGGAATCCAGCCTGACCCCGCGCTTCATCACCGATGTCCTCGCCAACGCCGACCTTCGGCGAACGACCGCGAGCGTGTTCATGCTGCATTACCTGCTCATGTCCAGTTTCATCGTGTTGCCCGTTTTGCTTTCCCAGACAGGGGTCGAACACGACAACCTGCACTGGGTCTACTTCGGCCTGCTGGCATTTTCCTTCCTGCTGATGACGCCTCTCATGTGGATCGCCGACAAGCCGAAGAACGTGCGACCTTTGCTGCTCGGGATGATCGGGATATTCGTGGGCTCGCAGCTCTTGCTGACTGTCGAGACAGAATTGCTCAGCGTGCTGTCTTCGCTCCTGCTCTTTTTCATGGCGTTCAACCTGCTCGAAGTCATCCTGCCGGCACTCGTGAGCAAGACGTCGCGAGCGGGCCAGCGTGGGACGGGCATGGGTATCTACTCGACCTCCCAGTTTGCCGGTGGATTCGCCGGTGGGGCGCTCGGCGGGGCAATCCTGGCCGCCTCGGACATCACGCACTTGCTGTGGGCCAATGCCCTGGCCTGTGCGATCTGGTTTATTTACCTCTATGGGATCAGCCAGCCGCGCAATTACAAGACGATCGCCTGCCGTGTTGCGACGTCCGGCAATATGAGTGCATCGGCCGTCGCGGACGCGCTATTATCTGTCGGCGGTGTGGAGGACGTTGCCTTTATGGACGACGATCGACTCGCCTATCTCAAGGTCGACGAAGACATCTATGACGATGAAGCGTTGTCACGATTCGGTGATTCGCTGGTTGTCACAAGAATTCAGAAATAAGGAGAAGCCATGGCATCACGAGGCGTTAACAAAGTCATCCTGGTCGGGAACCTTGGCCGGGATCCGGAAACGCGGTATTTGCCTGATGGCGGCGCCGTCACGAATGTGACGATTGCGACGAGCGTGCAGTGGCGTGACAAGAACAGCGGCCAGCAGCAGGAACGCACCGAGTGGCATCGCGTGGTCTTCTTCGGCGCTCTGGCGAAAATCGCCGGCGAATACCTGAAAAAAGGCCGTTCGGTGTACATCGAGGGCCGTATTCAGACCCGCAAGTGGCAGGGGCAGGAC
>JAGRIN010000030.1 GCA_020443245.1 Pseudomonadales bacterium | reverse complement strand
ATCGCCTCACGTTCATGCACCTTCTCATCGCCTCGGTTGTCCAGGGGCTCTCGCTGAATGCCATGATGCCGGCGCGCCAGGCGCTGACCAAAGACGTCGTGGGCATCGACAGGTTGACGAACGCGATTGCGCTCAGCACGTCCGGCATGAACACCGCCAGACTATTGCTGCCGGGCCTCGCCGGTTACATGGTGGCGGCGCTGGGCGGCGGCAATGGCAACATCGAGCCGGCGCGCTGGGTCTACTACCTGATGACCGGCCTCTACCTGATGTCAGTCGTGCTCATGTTCAAAGTGAAGGTCGCCGACCGGCCCAGGCCGGCGATGCCCGACGGTCCGATGCTGGCGGAGCTCAAGTCCGGCTTCGCTTACGTATTTCGTACCCCGGTTATCCTGCTGCTGCTGGCGTGCAACTTCTTCATGGTCTTCTTCAGCATGGCGTACTTCATGCTCCTGCCCGGATTTGCCAAGGAGGTCCTGGATACCTCCCCGGACCAGCTTGGCATGCTGATGTCGGTGAGCGGTGTCGGTTCGCTCATGGGATCGCTTGTCATCGCGTCGATGCCGAACCGGAACCGGGCGAAAGTCCTGTTGTCCGGCGCGCTGCTGCTTGGCATTTCACTCGTGATGTTTTCCTTGTCGACGCACTATTACCTTTCGATGGGACTGCTCGCCCTGGTCGGGCTCGGGCAATCCGCCCGGATGTCGCTGTCCAACGTCCTGGTCCAGTCCTATGTGGACGATGAATTTCGCGGGCGTGTGATGAGTATCTACATGTTGGAGATGTCGGTCATGTCCATCTCCATCTTCCCGGTCAGCATTGCGGCTGACGTATTCGGGCCACAGTGGGCGGTCGGTGTATCTGCCGTCTGCCTCATTGTCCTCGTCCTGATCCTGTTTTGCGTGCCCGCCTATCGCGATCTTGACTGATTCCGGCGCCGCGGCGCGTGAATAAACCCTTCCGTTTGGGTATTCTCAGTAGTCAAAAGAACGGGGTTCGCCATGAGCCTTCAGCAGTTCTGATGGAGCCATAGACGTGGCCGATAGGGAAAAGCCGGTTATTCTGGTGGTGGACGACCAGACCACCGTGGTTCGTGTGATGGGACGCATGCTGTCCGATCACTACGTCGTGCATGTCGCCACTACAGGACAACGGGCACTCGAGATTGCCGAGGAAAACCAGCCGGACCTCATTCTCCTGGATATGGTCATGCCGCAGATGAGCGGCATCGACGTCTGCCTGAGGTTAAAGGAGAAGCCGGCCACCCAGCACATTCCGGTGATTTTCGTCACTTCGATGGACGATCGACACAATGAAGCGCGAGGGTTCAAGGCGGGCGCGGTCGACTACATCACCAAGCCGCCGTCGCCGGAAATCGTTCATGCGAGAGTCGCCGTGCATCTGGCCAACAATCGCCAGGTCCGGTTCATTGAACGACTCGCCAGTGGGGAACTCAGCGATTCCGCTGTGATACGCATCATGGCCGAGAGGCTGCTTTCGAACGGAACACCGCCGGTCGTCTGAGATCGCAACGATATTATCCCCTGCGTGCCATGACCTCATCGTGGCGCTCGACGATTCGCGGCCACAATCCGGCGACTTCGGGTACGTTGAGTCCAAAGACCGATTCGAGGCGCGAAACCAGTTCCGCCGGGGACCGGAGGAGCCACGTTTCGGGACCAGCAGGGGTGACGCGTTTTGCGAGCTTGCCGAGCTGGATTTCGTAGCCCCCGGGTACAAATCGCTGGCACACGAGGCTTAGTACAAACGGGGACTCAGGGGACGTTTGCAGGTAGTTGCACTTTTCGAGCAGCAGCGACTCATCGGCAGGCGCGGTCGAAAAATCGAATGATGGCGCGCCGCCGAACGCATGATTGTGAAAACGCCACAGACCGTCGGGGAGTCTTTCGAGGCGATACTCGAATCCGCGTTGCTCGATCGGCCCCGCGGTGAGGCGCAAGGGTTCCAGGACACCATCGCCGAAGCCGGCGTCGGCAACCCAGAGCTCTCCGTCGAGGTCGACCGTGAGGACAAGGTGATTGCCGAGCGCATCGTCGCCTCGAACCACGCGCATTACGCCGCCGGTGACCCGTTTGACGTCGAACCCGATCTCACCGAGCGCCCAGCCGAGCAGCCCGTTCATTTCATAACACCAGCCGCCACGTCGTTGCTCGACGAGTTTTCTGTAGATCCTGGAGATGTCGAGATCGACGGGCCGTCCTAACTGAACGTCGATGTTCTCGTAAGGAATGGCGAGCAGGTGGCGCCGGTGAATCTCGAACAGGGTCGGCAGGTCGGCGCGGGGCGTACCCTCGAAGCCGATGCGCGCAAGGTAGTCGTCGATGTTCATGACAAGATCACTTAAGTGGAGCGGGTGATGGGAATCGAACCCACATTAGAAGCTTGGGAAGCTCCGGTTCTACCATTGAACTACACCCGCTTGACCTTCTATGTAGCCATCCCTGGCGCGACGTTGCAACTCGCCTCGACGACCAGCCGCTGTTGGGAACAGGGATTCTAAGCGAAGCGGGCAGGGGAGAGAAGCCGCGGCTTCACGGTGCCGTAATCGGGACCGTCAGCAGTTGCGGAATGGCCGCAAGCAGTTCCTCGCGTCGATAGGGCTTGGGCAGGAGGCGGACGTGAGGATCCTCTCGTATCGAAAGCGGCACGTCATCGACACTGTAGCCGCTCGTAAAGATGAACCGCAGCTGCATTCCACGCTTGCCGATTTCATGGTACATCTCGAAGCCGCCCATCTTCGGCATGACGACATCAGAGACAATGACATCGGGCATGAGGCCGCCTTCCAGCAGGTCGAGAGCGGCGAGGCCGTCCTCGGCGACATGGGTCACATAACCGCTGTGCTCCAGGACGCGGACGGTGAAGCCACGAACGGACTCATCGTCCTCGACCACCAGTACCGAAGCCGCCCTGGACGTCGCATCTGTACGCTCCGTCGAAGACGGCACGGTCGTGGCGCCCACTTCTTCGGCAACGGGAATGTAAATCTCGAACACGGCGCCGTCTCCCGGCACGCTGGTTACGTTCACCATGCCGCCATGGTTGTGCACGATGCCATAGACGTTCGCGAGCCCGAGGCCGCTACCCTGGTCCATCGGTTTGGTGGAGAAGAACGGCTCGAAAATCTTGTCGATCAGCGCGGGGTCGATGCCGTGGCCCTCGTCGTGTACGCACAGGCAAACGAAGCTGCCCGTATGCGCCCAGGGCTTGTCGGCGAGGTCCTGCTCGTCGAAGTGGACAGTACGGGTGGAGATTTCAATTCGTCCACCGCCGGGCATCGCATCGCGTGCGTTGACGCACAGGTTGACCAGGATCTGGTCGAGCTGGCTGCGATCTGCGCGGACGCCGGGCACGTCTTGTGCGAGATCGGTGACCAGTTCGATATTTTCACCGATGAGGCGCGAGAGAAAGCTCGTCGACTGGTTGATGACAGCGTTGAAGTCGAGCAACTCCAGGTTGACCTCGCTCTTGCGGCCAAAGGTGAGCAACTGGTTGACCAGCCCCGCCGCCCGGTCCGTCGCGAAGTGAATCTCGTCGACCAGTTTCGCTTGCTCCGGTTCGCGTGACAGGTAATCGCGCAGCAGGTCGGCCGCCATGCTGATGGACTGGATCAGGTTGTTGAAGTCGTGCGCGATGCCGCCGGCAAGCTTGCCGATCGCATCCATCTTCTGGTTCTGTCGCAGTTGCGCCTCGATGCGTACCTGCTCGGTGACGTCAACCATGGTGGCCCGGACTTCGCTCGTGTCGTGGCCGATGTTCGCAAGCTTGACTGTCATCTCGATCAAGCGGGACTGCCCGTCGCGTCGAACCAGGTTCACGCGCCCGATCGATACTGGCGTCTCGTTCTTTGGCAGGTTGGTGACGAGTGCCTTGACGCGATCCCAATCGAGTGGGTGTGCGTCGAACAGTCGCGACAACCGGCCGCGGAGCTGGTCGGTTGTGTAACCGGTCAACTGCGCGGCGGCCCGGTTCGCTTCGGCAATATCGATGTGGTCCGCGTCCTGCGGTTGCTGCCAGTTGATCATCGGGACGGAGCTGTTCTCGAACAGGTCGATGAATCGCTTGCGGCTTTCCTCGAGTTCCTCCTCACGACGTGCGAGGAGCAGCTGGATCCAGGCCAGTGCTCCGCCGCCGACGAGACCTGCCACGAGGATTGCCGGGGACGCTGCGCTGAAGTACTGCTTGCGAAGGCGCAGTGTCGGCGCGATATAGATGTGCCAGGGCCTGTCGACGACATTGACGGTCCGTTCTGACATAAATGGTGGCGGCCGGGTCGGGTCGAGCGAGTCACCGATCACGACGGTGCCATCGTCCTCGGCGAGCGTTACGGCAAACTGCTCTGTCGCGATTTCGCTGAGGCAGGCATCCTTCAGTGCATCAAGCCTGAACACGGAATTCACGACACCTTGCAACTCGTGATGGCTGTCGTACGCCGGTGTGTAGACCGCGAAACCCTGACCCCCCTGCAATAGCTGGACGGTCCCGAGTGTGCGGCTCGTCTTGCCCTGTTTCATGGCTTTCGCGAGCGCGGACCTGATGTCGTCGCGAGGGTGGCGCAGCAGTTCGTAGCCTAGCGCCGCTTCATTTCCGTTTGCCGGGACGACAATCCGGATGACGCCGTCGGTATCGATCCAGTTGATCGCCTGGAAGCCGCTGACGACGCCGGCAATGCGTCGCGCGTTGGATCGGAAGTCTGCTTCGTCGAAAGTGTCTTGTGTGCCGATCAGCGTGGCAAGGTGGGCGGAAACGCCAGCACGGTCGGATAGCCAGAGTGCGACCTGCGAGGACGCGTAGTCGGCGGTCAGTTCCGCTGACACTTTGATCTGGCGCTCCGCATTCATCCTTGCTGACCACCATAAAGCGCAGGACAGGCTCACGATGAGGATGAAGACGACAGCACCCCTGAGCATCGGACGCCTCAAAGGGCCCCTCCATGGGTCTTGCCTGCCAACAAGTTTAACCATACCGCGCAATCGGACACCAGTTGATTAATGCCCCGCGAATCTCACAATGTGTCATATGACGCCTGTATTCGTTTTCTGCACATTGATTCTCGTGGTCATCGCCGCGCTCTGGTATGCGCTCGCCTGGCCGGCCTGGCGTCGCAGGAGGATCGTCGCCCGATCGTTCCCGCCGGAATGGGAAGCATTGCTCGACTCGCGGTTGCCAATCTTTGCAGCCATGCGACCTGACCAACAGGACGAACTGCGCGACCTCATCAAAGTGTTCATTGCCGGTAAGACCTACATTGGCTGCGCCGGGCTCGATGTGACCGATGAGATGCGTGTTGTAATTGCGGCGCAGGCTTGCCTGCTGCTGCTCGGTCGCCCGACGCACGAGTATGCCGATTTGCACTACATCTACCTGTTCCCCAGCACCTTCCGCGCGACACGGGAGGTGCGCAACGAGATCGGCCTGGTGTCGACCGAGTCGCGGGACCTGCTTGGCGAATCATGGGACAACGGCCGGGTCGTCCTCGCATGGGACGACGTCGAGCATGGCGTTCGCAACTGGCACGACGGCGAGAACGTTGTGCTGCACGAATTCGCCCACCAGCTCGACAGCGAGTCGGGTGCCACCAACGGCGTGCCGCTGCTATACACGAAGGCAGCTTACAAGACGTGGGCGTACGTGTTCGGTCGGGAATTCGAGGCGCTTGCTCGCCAGGACCCGCATTCTCCCAGTCTCATCGATCATTATGGCGCGACGAACCCGGCCGAGTTCTTCGCGGTCGCCACCGAAACCTTTTTCGAGGAGCCCGAGCGAATGTATGCACACCATCGCGAACTATTCACCGAACTCAGCACCTACTATCGACTGGACCCAAGGGAGTGGCAGCGTCGCAACGCGCCGCGTGAGACAGGAACAGGTAAACTGTCGGCACCATAGTGTCAGGAGAGATCATGAACGTCAGTGAAGCCGTTGCCGCGAGGAAGTCCGTCCGGGCATTTCTCGACACGCCTGTTCCCGACGAGCTGATCGAGGAATTGCTCACCAAGGCAGCTCGGGCGCCATCCGGTGGCAACGTCCAGCCATGGCGTATCTATGTGATCGGTTGCGGCACCATGCCACGTTTTCTTGAGTTCATGGCATCGCGCAGCGGCCAGGAGACGCCGGCGTACGCGATTTATCCGGAAGGATTGACTGAGCCGTATCGATCCTCGCGATTCAAGGTCGGCGAGGATATGTATGCGCTGCTGGGTATCCCGCGTGAGGACAAGCCCGCAAGGATCAGGCGCCTGATGGAGAACTTTCGTTTCTTTGGTGCGCCGGCCGGACTGTTCTGCTTTGTCGACAGGCAGATGGGGCCTCCGCAATGGTCTGACCTCGGCATGTTCCTGCAGACTTTTATGTTGCTCGCAACCGAAGCCGGCATAGCGACCTGTGCGCAGGAAGCCTGGTCGGCGAGGCCGGAATCGATTGCCGAGTTCGTCGGGGCGCCGCCGGAGCAGATGATCTTTTGTGGCATGGCGATCGGCTATGCCGACCCCTCCGTACCGGTGAACACGCTGGTCTCGGACCGGGAACCGCTCGATGTCTTCGCGCGCTTCGTGAAGTGAGCATGCCGTGAAACTCAGGAACTATTTTGAACTCCTCGGCTTCCGGTCAAAGGGAAAGCATTACGGATATCGCATGGAAACGTTCGATCTCGGCGACGTATCTGTCAACTATGCGCAGTGGCAGCACCCGAGCGAATCACCCAAGCAAATCACGGCCGCCATGGTGGAGGCCTACCGCCGGTTTCTCGGCGAAGGCGATTTCTGCATCGATATTGGCGGTCACACGGGCGACTCGACACTGCCCATGGCAATTGCCGCCGGCCCGACCGGCTGTGCGCTCGCCATGGAACCGAATCCGTATGTCTACCATGTGCTGGAAAAGAACGCGCGCGCAAACCGTGCGGTCGCCAACATCGTGACCATGATGGCCGCGGTCGCACCACAGGAAGGGTTTCTCGAATTCGAATACAGCGATGCCGGCTACTGCAATGGAGGACGGCACGAAAACATTTCCGCGCTGACGCACGGCCATCCGTACAAGCTCGAGGTATTCAGCGTGAATCTCGAGCGTGAGCTGCGCGAGAATTTTTCGGATCGCTTGCCCAGGCTCAGGTTCATCAAGGTCGATACGGAAGGATTCGACTTCTACGTGTTGCGCTCGCTCCGGGATGTGATCGAAGAGTTCCGTCCGGCGATCAAGGCCGAGGTCTTCAAGGATACCGATGCGACGTATCGTTCCGGCATGTACGACTTCCTGGTTTCACTCGGCTATGACGTCTTCCGGATCGTTGCGGAACCGATCGAGGCCGGTCCGCACCTCGATGCGTCGAACCTGATGTCGCCGCCCCATTACGACCTCCTGGCGGTGCCGAGGAGCCCGTAACCTGCTCAATCCGCGACGAAGCTGATTTCGGTCCGGTCAGGGTAGAACGAGAGATAGTCCTTGAGTTCGATGACTTCCGGATAGGGATCCTCGTAGCTCCACACGACGTTGGGTTCGACGCCGCCGCCCGCGCTCGCGGTCCAGTACGAGGCATGACCCTTGAACGGGCAGTAGGTCGTGTGGTCAGTGCGGGCGAGGCACGACATGTCGACATCCTCGCGAGGCAGGTAGAACACGTCGGCGTGGCGAGTCTCCTTGACGAGGAGCGCGCTGCTTGATCGGGCGATTTCCTGGTCACCCAGCTTGACGGAAACCGTACCAGACGCGGGCAGCATCGCGACTTCGTAATCCGGAATCCTTTCAAGAATTTTCTGGCGCGTCGGCGTAATGGGGAACTGTGGCATGGGATTCTCTCCGAAACAGTCTTGCCAGATCATACCGTGACGGTTTCACATTGAAAGTCAGGCGCGGATAATAGCGGCAATTCGATAGAGGAATAGACACGTGAGGTCAGGTATCGGGGTCTGGGAGCCCAAAAAGCCCGTTTCGGTCGATGAAGCACTTCTGCGCCGGCTGTCCCATGCCATGAGCGAAGCGGTGGATAACAACCTGTCATCGGTATTGTCGCGTGAAGAGGTGTCGAGTCTTGCGGGACTCATGAAGCTGCCGGCCGGGGCGTGGTCACCGGCACAAGCACTCGATGATGCGGAACTCGACGCCCTGGTTCGCTTCTTCACGCTCGCCGAAATGCAGTTTACCGGCTGGGATGGTGGGAAGGACTCCCCGGTGATTCCCCTGGTGAAGATCCTGAAGTCACGGGACGCATTCGGTGCCGACCTTCGTAAATGGATCAAGGCCAACTCTGACAATCGCTTCCTGCCGTACGGCAGCGCGCTCTGAATTCACGTATAATCCCGGCCGCCATGACCAACAGAACTGCCAGTATCGATCGCAACACGCTCGAGACGAAGATCTCGGTTTCCATCGACCTTGACGGAACCGGGGAGTCTTCCTTTTCGACTGGCATCCCGTTTCTGGAGCATATGCTGGACCAGGTCGCGCGGCATGGCCTGATTGACCTTGCCATCAAGGCCGATGGCGATCTCGAGATCGACGCCCACCATACGGTGGAAGATATCGGCATCACGTTCGGGCAGGCGCTCGCGAGGGCGGTCGGCGACAAGAAAGGTATCCGACGTTACGGTCATGCGTACGTCCCGTTGGATGAGGCATTATCGCGAGTGGTCATCGACTTCTCCGGACGTCCCGGGCTCAGCTTCGAAGTGCCTTTTGTCCGCTCCCACGTCGGTGAGTTCGATGTGGACCTGTTCCATGAGTTCTTCCAGGGCCTCGTCAACCACGCCGGGGTGACGCTCCACATCGATAATCTCCGTGGACAGAACGCGCATCACCAGGCGGAGACAGTCTTCAAGGCGTTCGGTCGCGCGCTGCGTATGGCAGTTGAGTTCGACCCGCGCGTTACGACGATTCCCTCCACGAAAGGTTCGTTGTGACTTTCCAGGTTATTCCCGCCATCGACTTTAAGGATGGCAAGGTCGTCAATCTTGTCCAGGGCAAGCTCGATGCGAGCACTGTCTACTCTGACGACCCCGTCCGGATGGCGGACCGTTGGGTCGAAGAAGGCGCCGAGCGACTGCACCTTGTCGATCTCGATGGTGCCTTCGAGGGCGAGCCCGTCAATCGAGCTGCGATCGAAGCGATTGCGCGCAACCATCCCTCGCTGACGATTCAGTTGGGGGGTGGCATCCGTTCTGCGGAAATCATTGAGGCTTACCTGACCGCTGGCGTCAGCCAGCTCATCATCGGTACGAAAGCTGTCGAAGAGCCGGAATTTGTCGGCGAGATGTGCAAGCGATTCCCTGGGCACATCATGGTCGGGCTCGATGCGCTGCACGGCATGGTGGCAACCCGCGGCTGGGTCGAAGTGACGGACATTTCTGTCAAGAGCCTCGCGATGTTGTTCGAGGCGGACGGCATCGAGTCGATTGTGTACACGGACATCGGCAAGGACGGGATGATGGGTGGCGTGAGCCTTCACTCTATCCGGGATCTTGCGGATTCCGTTTCCGTACCGATCATCGCGTCAGGCGGTGTCACCGACATGCGCGACATCGAAGCGTTGCTCGAAACCGGCAAGAAGGTGTCCGGCGGCATTGTCGGCGTGATCACAGGCCGGGCGTTGTACGAAGGAACGCTGGACCTGCGTGAGGCGATTGCGCTCGCACGATCCTGGGAGTAGCGAGCTGCATGGCGGCGGCCATACAGCGACGTCATCCTGAGCGAAGCCGAAGGACCTCGACCTGCGCCAGCCCACAACGTATGTCGAAGCTTATCCACCGCCGAGGTCCTTCGACTCCGTGCTGCGCACTCCGCTCAGGACGACGGGAAGGAGGCCCTTCGACTCCGCAACGCTCCGCTCAGGACGACATGCCCCGGATCAATCGGTCGCGGCCTCGTTTGCCCCCTCTCCACTATGTGCCATCTGCAGTTTCGTAATCTGCTGCAGCGCGATGAGGTTCGATGCGGGAATCAGTTGTACGCCCTGGCTTGCCAGCGTCGGCAGGGCCATCTCGAGGTAGGCGAGTGTCACCGGGTGGGGATGCCCGATTGCGATGGCGGTGCCATGTCGCTTGGCTTTGCGAATCAGTAGCCTGAACGATGAATCCACATCGTAGAACGTCTGGTCGTTGTCGAGAAACACATCCCGGCTCGACGAGAACACATGCTTTTGCTCGGCGACCCGAGATGCGACGGTCAGCGGCGTCGTGCGTGAATCGATGAAGAACAGGTTCGCGTGCTTGACCTCGTCCATCAGCCAGTTCATTTCGGTCGTGCGCTGGGTCAGGTCGCTGCCCATGTGGTTGTTCATTCCGCTGGCTTCGGGAATGCGGGCCATCGCACGGTGCACCGCGGCAACGAACCGGTCGTGTGACATATAGGGCTCGAGTCCGCCGGGACCGATCGGCTTGTCCTGCACGTTGGCCATTGGCATGTGGATCATGACTTCCTTGCCCGCGCGCGCCGCTTGCGCAGCGAGTGTTTCGGCATGCACGGCATAAGGCAGGACGGACAATGTAAGAGGCGCATCGATGGCGATGGCACGCTCGCCGTTCTGCAGGCTGTTGCCCACATCGTCGATGATGATTGCGACGAACGCGATCTGGTCCGCGCGGGCGGAAAGTGAGAGGACCAGTGCGATAATCGCTATCGTCAGTCCTCTCATTTGGCCGCTACCCCTGCTTCTTCGCCGCGGCCAGGATGTTGAGGCCCTTGAGCAGTGTTAACGCCTCATTGAGCTGATAGTCGCTTGCCGCAAGGTCCGCCGATTCCTCTTCACCTTCGCTGGCCGGCGCCTCATCGTTGCCGTTGCCGTTTGCGAGATGCTTGGGCAGGTCGCGTTCCTTGACGCGAAGGGGATTGGACTTGTCCTTTGTGACCGTCGAACGGTCCACCCAGATATCCGGGACGATGCCCTGCGCCTGGATCGAGCGTCCGTTCGGCGTGAAGTACAGCGCGGTTGTCAGCTTGATCGCTTTCTCGTTGTTGAGCGGCAGGATCGTTTGCACCGACCCTTTGCCGAATGTGTTGACGCCCATGATCACCGCGCGATGATGATCCTGCAGGGCGCCTGCGACGATTTCCGATGCGGACGCAGTGCCCTCGTTGACCAGGACGACCAGCGGGACACCGCCGGTTTCATCCGGCGCGGTTGCACTGAAGCGAAGATCGGCATTCGGGATGCGCCCCTTCGTGTAGACGATCAAGCCATCGGTCAGGAACACGTCTGAAACATCCACTGCCGATTGCAGTACGCCGCCGGGATTGTTGCGCAGGTCCAGGATGAGACCGGACAGTTTGCCTTCTGCAGTCAGTTTGCCCAGCGCATCTTCGACTTCCTGGCCGGTACCGGCCTGGAACTGGGCAATGCGGATGTAGCCGTAACCATCCTCGAGCAATCGCTGGCGTACGCTCGCCACTTTGATGACTTCGCGCGTGAGCGTAAATTCCCTGGGCTGCGAGTCGCCTTCACGCACAACGGTCAGCCTGATCTTGCTGCCGGGTTCACCGCGCATGGCATCGATTGCCTCGTTCAGCGACATCCCCTTAACGGGCTTGTCGTCGAGTTCAATGATGAGGTCGCCCGGTTCGAGGCCGCTCTTGGCGGCGGGTGTGTCGTCCATCGGCGTGATCACGCGAACGAAACCGTCCTCCATACCGACCTCGAGACCCAGGCCGCCATAGTTGCCGGTCGTGGTTTCCTGCAGGTCGGAGAACGAATCGCGATCGAGGTAGGCCGAGTGAGGGTCGAGTTGGGACAACATTCCCTTGATGGCGTTTTCGAGCAGCGTCCGGTCGTCGATCTCCTCGACGTAGGCGGAACTGACGCGATCGAACGCCTCGGCAAAGACGCGCAACTCGTTGAGCGGCAATCGCGGCGGCAACTTGTCACGCGCGGGCGGGTCCTGCAGGCGAGGAGCCGGCTCGGGCGCGTCGACCTCGGGTGTGTTCTCGGCGGCGAAGGCGCTGAACGTTACGAGCAGCGCGGCGATGGCGATCGCACTCTTGTTGATCATTACAGTTACCTCATCTCAGGCGTGCCGGGGAGGCCTTGCCTGGCACCATTGCTGCGGGTCCGTCGGTTTGCCCGCATGACGAATTTCAAAATACAGTCCCGGCCGGTTCTGGCCGCCGCTGTCACCCACGGTCGCGATCGTCTCTCCTGCGGTCACCCAGTCGCCGGTCTCGCGATAGAGCACCTGGTTGTGTCCGTACAGCGACATGTACCCGTCGCCGTGGTTGATAATCAGCAGCAGCCCAAACCCTCGCAGCCAATCAGAGAACACCACGCGCCCGTAATGAATGGCCTTGACCGGGTCTCCCGGCGCCGCTGCGATGAACACGCCGTTCCATCGTAGCTTGCCGTCGTTCCTGGGGCTACCGAAACGATCCGTGATCGTTCCGGCGACCGGATACAGCAGCTTCCCACGTCGGTCTCCGAACGGAAGCGTGTCCTGGGGCGTCGGCAGATTGACAATGCCCGCGGTGATTCGTTCCAGCAAAGCCTCGAGACGTTCCCGGTCCCGGGTACGAATCTGCAGTTCAGAGCCGGTTCGCTTGATCTCTTGCTTCAGCAGCGCCAGTGTCTGCGTCTTCTCGGTTCGTACCGATTCCAGCGAGGTCTTCTCGTCCGCCAGTACTGCGCGCTTCTCGGTGAGAACGCGATTTTCGGCGATGATGGCCTGCTTGACGTCCTCGAGTTTGGCGATGGTCGTCTTGAACTGTGCGATCTGGTCGGCGCGGGCCCGGTTGAAGTAGTCGTAGTAGGCGAGCATCCGGGCGAGTCGGTTCGGGTCCTCCTGGTTCAGCACGACTTTGAGGTACTCCTCGCTGCCGATTTCATACGCGGCCCGAACCTGTTTCGCGATGAGCGTCTCCTGTTTGCCTTTGGCATCCTCGAGTGAGCGCTGCTCGCCCCTCAGCGAGGACACCTTGTCTTCGCCGGACTTCAGGTCCTTTTGTATCGCCTCGATTTTCTTGAGGAGCTCGCCGATCTGCTTCTCGTTGGATTCGAGCGTGTCTTCGAGTTTGGACCGCTCGGTCTCCGTGCTCTTCAGCATCTCCTTGAACTTTGCGATCTCGGCTTCGAGGGCCTTGAGCTGCGCTTCGACCTTTGCCGGGTCGGTGGCGGCCGGTTCCGCCGCGGCAGCACCCGCCGGTGGCAGCGGCAAGGCTGCCAGCATGACCAGCGCGAGGAATACGGTGAAACGATTCATCGACTGGCAGCACTCGCGGCGCTTTGACGTTTGACGAGGGAGTGGCCTGTCATCTCGGCAGGTTGCGCAATGCCCAGGATGTCGAGGATGGTCGGTGCGACATCGGAGAGTGCACCCCCGGCCTCGAGTTCGATGTTTTCGGTACCGACGTAGACGAGCGGCACCAGTTCGGACGTATGGGCGGTGTGGGCCTGGCCGGTCTTCTCGTCGCTCATTTGCTCCACGTTGCCGTGATCGGCCGTAATGAGGCAATGGCCGTGAACGGATGTGACAGCCTCGACGATCCGCGCGAGACAATGGTCGATGCATTCGACCGCCTTGATGGCCGCGTCCATCTTGCCGGTATGGCCGACCATGTCGCCGTTCGCGTAGTTGCACACGATCAGGTCGAACTCGCCGCTCGTAATGGCCCGGGTCAACTCGTCGGTGACTTGCGGTGCGCTCATTTCCGGCTGCAGATCATAGGTTGCGACTTTGGGCGACGGGATGAGAATGCGTTTCTCGCCCGCCACCGGCGTCTCCTTGCCACCGGAGAAGAAAAAGGTCACGTGTGCGTACTTCTCGGTTTCAGCCAGCCGGAGCTGGGTCTTGCCGAGCGAGGCGAGATACTCACCAAGACCGTTGGCGAGTGAGTCGGGCTCGAATGCTGCAGGCGTCTTGATGTCTTCAGCGTATCGCGTCAGGGTCACGAAGCATGACAAGGCAGGCCGCGCCGTCCGCTCGAAACCGTCGAAGTCGTCGTTGACGAAGGCACGGGTCAGTTGCCGTGCACGGTCGGCGCGAAAATTCATGTAGATGACGCCATCGCCGTCGGCCACGCGCACAGGTTTGCCGTCCCGGACGATGGTCGTGGGCTTGACGAACTCGTCGTCCTCGCCACGGGCATAGGCCGCCGCGAGGCCTTCCACCGCGTCGTTTGCTGAATAATCCGCCTTGCCGAGCGTCAGCATGTCGTACGCGACCTGGACGCGCTCCCAGCGGTTGTCGCGGTCCATTGCATAGTAGCGTCCGCAAATTGATGCGACCCGGCCGTCCCCGAGAGAGGCGATGTGCTCATCCATCGCGGCGAGTGAAGGCTCCGCGCTGCGTGGCGGAACGTCCCGCCCGTCAAGGAATGCGTGAACGTAGACCGTCTTCACTTTGCGCTCGAAAGCCATCGACACCGCAGCCTTGATGTGTCGCTCGTGAGAGTGCACGCCGCCGGGTGAGACCAGGCCGAACAGGTGAAGCGGCTTTCCACTGGCGGCAAGTTGGTCCATCGCCTCCACCAGAACCGGGTTCTCGAAGAAGGAACCGTCGTCGACAGCCTTGCCGATTCGTGTGAAATCCTGGTCGACGACGCGACCTGCCCCCAGGTTCATGTGGCCCACTTCGGAATTGCCCATCTGTCCGGCGGGCAACCCGACATCGAGACCTGAGCCGGAGATCAGGTTGTGCGGACGGTCGTGCCAGAGAGCGTCCCAGGTCGGTGTGTTGGCGATCTCGATCGCGTTGGCTTCCCTGGCGTCGCGATGGCCCCAGCCATCGAGCACGATCAGTACGAAAGGGGTGCGTTTAGCCATATCGGGTCGGGGTTCTGCGTGAATGGCCATCTTACCGGTATCGACAAATCGTGAGAAGCAGACCGCCCCCGGACGGTACGGACTTACAACTTGAATGGCGAACTCGGGCCAAGCTTGGTGTATACTGCGCGACTTGTTTTTCGGACCCCGGCCGTTCGCTGGCGGCAGAAATGATTTCACAGTTGTTCGAATTCGCACTGAACCACTACCTGCTGGTTGGTACCTTTCTCGCACTGCTCGTCGCGTTCTTCATCAATGAAGGCAAGCAGGGCGGCGCGGCAATCGCTACGGGCAATCTCGTCTCCCTCATCAACAAGGAAGACGCGGTCGTGCTCGACGTGCGCGACAACAAGGAATACCAGCAGGGTCACATCG
>JAGRIN010000318.1 GCA_020443245.1 Pseudomonadales bacterium | reverse complement strand
AAACTGCACCGCTGCAGTGGACTTTCTGAAGGCCCACGCGCAGTTTTTACTCCGACCCCAATTATCCCTCGCTTGACTCCCAATGGGGCGATCATTAGAATTCGCCCTCCCTTTGACAGGGTACTTTTGTGGGCCCTGTCTTTTTGTATATGAAACTGGAGTTCATCGGTTTATGGCCAGAATCAGCCAATTGGTTCGCAAACCCAGGAAGCGCAAGGTCGCCAAGAGCGACGTGCCTGCCCTGCAGTCCTGCCCGCAGCGTCGCGGGGTGTGCACACGGGTTTATACCACCACCCCCAAAAAGCCCAACTCTGCGCTCAGGAAGGTTTGCCGTGTCCGGTTGACCAACGGCTATGAGGTCACCTCCTATATCGGCGGTGAAGGCCACAACCTCCAGGAACACTCCGTGGTCCTGATTCGTGGCGGTCGTGTGAAAGACTTGCCGGGTGTCCGGTATCACACGGTGCGCGGTACGCTTGATGCCACCGGCGTCAGCGACCGTAAGCAAGGTCGTTCGAAGTACGGTACCAAACGACCGAAAGGATAGATTCGGGGTTGCAGACCCCAGTAAGGCCGGACCACACGTTTGAGTTCCGGATCAACCTGAAACGCAAGGAAAACAGAAGATGCCTCGACGCAGAGTGCCAGTAAGGCAGGTTGTACTGCCTGATCCGAAATACGGAAACCAGACCCTCGCCAAATTCATGAACCACGTGATGATCAGCGGCAAGAAAGCCGTCGCTGAGCGCATTGTCTATGGCGCGCTGGATCGCGTGAAGGAACGCCAGGGCGGGGATCCCATCGAAACGTTCGAAGCGGCACTCGAAGCCGTCGCCCCCTCCGTCGAGGTCAAGTCGAGGCGCGTCGGCGGTGCGACCTACCAGGTACCGGTCGAAGTCCGTCCCTCCCGCCGCACCGCGCTCGCCATGCGCTGGCTCGTTGATTCCGCGCGCAAGCGTGGCGAGAAGTCGATGGCACAGCGTCTTGCAGGCGAACTTATGGATGCCGCCGAAGGTCGCGGCGCCGCGGTCAGGAAGCGTGAAGACACGCACCGTATGGCCGAGGCCAACAGGGCCTTCTCTCACTATCGATTCTAATTGAAACGGGCGGCGCGAGCCGTCCGAACACCCCCGGGGACTTTAGTCGTGCCAAGAACCACACCGATCAAAAGATACCGAAATATCGGGATCGTCGCCCACGTAGATGCGGGCAAGACGACCACGACCGAACGCGTGCTGTTTTATACCGGTCTCTCCCACAAGATCGGTGAAGTGCATGACGGTGCGGCCATCATGGACTGGATGGAGCAGGAGCAGGAGCGCGGCATCACGATCACCTCGGCTGCGACCACGACGTTCTGGCAGGGTACAGAACAGCAGTTCGAACAGCATCGCATCAACATTATCGACACACCCGGGCACGTCGACTTCACCATCGAGGTTGAGCGTTCGCTGCGTGTACTCGACGGCGCTGTGGTTGTCTTTTGTGGCACCAGCGGCGTGGAACCCCAGTCCGAAACAGTCTGGCGCCAGGCCAACAAGTACGAAGTGCCCCGCATCGTGTTCGTGAACAAGATGGATCGTGCCGGCGCGGACTTCCTGCGCGTTGTGCGCCAGATCGAAAACCGCCTGGGCTCTCACCCGGTGCCGATCCAGCTTTCCATCGGCCAGGAGGACACGTTCAAGGGCATTATCGACCTCGTGAAGATGAAGGCGATCTACTGGAACGAGGAAGACCAGGGCCTGACGTTCCGCGAGGAAGAGATCCCGGAAGAGTACGCTGACCTTGCAACCGAATACCGTGAAAAGCTCGTCGAGGCCGCTGCCGAAGCGAACGACGAGCTGACCGAGAAGTACCTCGAAGAAGGCGATCTCTCGATCGAAGAGATTCGCAAGGGCATCCGTGCCCGTACGATCCGCAACGAAATTGTGCCGGCGCTTTGTGGCTCGGCGTTCAAGAACAAGGGCGTGCAGACAATGCTGGACGCTGTGATCGAGTACCTGCCTGCTCCCGATGAGGTCAAGCCGATCCAGGGCGAGCTCGAGGACGGTTCGGAAGCAGTGCGACGGGTGGACGACGAAGAACCCTTCGCTGCGCTCGCGTTCAAGATTGCGACCGACCCGTTCGTTGGTGCGCTGACCTTCTTCCGCGTTTACTCAGGCGTGCTGCAGTCCGGCGACTCGGTCTTCAACCCGGTCAAGGGCAAGAAAGAGCGTATCGGCCGTATGGTGCAGATGCATGCCAACGATCGAAAGGAAATCAAGGAAGTGCGTGCTGGTGATATCGCCGCGGCGATTGGCCTGAAGCAGGCGACCACCGGCGACACGCTCTGCGCCGAGAACGCGGTCATTACGCTGGAGCGCATGGAATTCCCCGATCCTGTCATCCGGGTTGCAGTCGAGCCGAAGAGCAAGGCCGACCAGGAGAAGATGGGTATCGCGCTCGGCAAGCTGGCGGCGGAAGACCCTTCATTCCGTGTCTCGACTGACGAAGAGTCGGGCCAGACGATCATCGCGGGGATGGGTGAGCTTCACCTCGATATCATCGTCGACCGTATGCGTCGTGAGTTTGGTGTCGAAGCGAACATCGGCAAGTTCCAGGTGGCGTATCGCGAAACGATTCGTGCAACCGTGGAGTCGGAAGGCAAGTTTGTTCGCCAGACGGGTGGCCGCGGGCAATATGGTCACGTTTGGCTGCGTCTCGAACCGATTACCGAAGAAGGCAAGGATTACGAATTCGTCGACGCAATCGTCGGCGGTGTGGTGCCGCGCGAATACATTGGCGCGGTCGACAAAGGCATCCAGGAGCAGCTCGCCAACGGTGTGCTCGCGGGCTACCCGATGCTGGGCGTGAAGGCCACGCTGTTCGACGGTTCGTACCACGACGTCGACTCGAGTGAAGTCGCGTTCAAGGTCGCGGCTTCCATGGCGCTGAAGTCCGGCGCGATGAAGGCCAAGCCTGTGCTGCTCGAGCCGGTAATGATGGTCGAGGTCGTGACACCGGAAGAGTACTACGGCGATATCGTTGGCGACCTGAACCGTCGTCGCGGCGTCGTCCTTGGTATGGAAGACGTACCGGCCGGCAAGGCAGTGCGTGCTGAAGTGCCGCTCTCGGAGATGTTCGGCTACGTCACGGACATGCGTTCCGCGACGCAGGGCCGTGCCTCCTACTCGATGGAATTCTCCAAGTACAAGGAGGTTCCGGACAATATCGCCGAGGCTGTGATCAGCAAGGCGAGCTAACTTTTAACCCATGACAGTTTGTTGAGGATTCTGCAGTGTCCAAAGAGAAGTTTGAGCGGACAAAGCCGCACGTTAACGTAGGCACGATTGGTCACGTTGACCATGGTAAGACGACGCTGACGGCAGCGATCACGAAGGTATGCCACGACACGTGGGGTTCGGGTTCGTTCCAGGCGTTCGATCAGATCGACAATGCGCCGGAAGAGCGCGAGCGTGGTATCACGATCGCGACGTCGCACGTTGAGTACGACTCGCCGGTGCGTCACTACGCGCACGTTGACTGCCCGGGACACGCGGACTATGTGAAGAACATGATCACGGGTGCGGCGCAGATGGACGGTGCGATCCTGGTGGTATCGGCAGCGGATGGTCCGATGCCGCAGACGCGCGAACACATTTTGCTGAGCCGTCAGGTGGGTGTACCGTACATTCTGGTATACCTGAACAAAGCGGACATGGTCGATGATGCCGAGTTATTGGAATTGGTTGAGATGGAAATTC
Source organism: Pseudomonadales bacterium (assembly GCA_020443245.1). Classification (GTDB taxonomy): domain Bacteria; phylum Pseudomonadota; class Gammaproteobacteria; order Pseudomonadales; family Azotimanducaceae; genus JANQJA01. Next base: position 25 of record JAGRIN010000318.1, on the reverse strand, counting down.
GTGATCTGCTGAACAGTTATGACTT
>JAGRIN010000317.1 GCA_020443245.1 Pseudomonadales bacterium | reverse complement strand
ATGCCGAGCGAACTCTCCTTCAGGTCTTCGAGGTCCTGGTACACCAGCCAGTCGACCCCGAGATATGAGGCGATTTCGTCTTCGGTATGACCGTGGGCAACGAACTCGCATGCCGCCGGCATGTCGATGCCGTAAACGTTGGGATAACGTACGGGCGGCGCCGCCGAAGCGAGATAGACCTTGTTCGCGCCGGCGTCGCGCGCCATCTGGACAATCTGCCGCGACGTCGTGCCGCGCACGATGGAATCGTCGACCAGCAGGACGTTCTTGCCCTTGAACTCGAGCTCGACGGTGTTCAGTTTTCGTCGCACCGACTTCTTGCGCTCTTCCTGGCCAGGCATGATGAACGTGCGGCCGATGTAGCGGTTCTTCACGAGTCCTTCCCGGTACTTCACGCCGAGCCTGTGGGCCATGGGCAGCGCGGCCGTGCAACTCGTATCGGGAATGGGGATGACAACGTCGATGTCGTTGTTTGGATACAATCGCAGGATCTTGTCGGCAAGCTTCTCGCCCATCTTCAGGCGCGACTTGTATACCGAAATACCGTCGATAACCGAATCAGGCCTCGCAAGATAGACTTGCTCGAAGATGCAGGGGCTGTACATCGTCTCACTGGCGCACTGCTTCGAGTGCAGTCGGCCGTTGGTCTCGATGTATACCGCCTCGCCCGGCAAGACGTCACGTATGAGATCGAAGCCGAGGACATCCATCGCGACACTTTCCGAGGCGATCATGAATTCGTCTCCATCAGGGGTTTCGCGTTTGCCGAAGCATATCGGGCGAATCCCGTGGGGGTCGCGGAACCCGACGATTCCGTAGCCGATGATCATGATGACGACGGCATACGCCCCGATCGCACGTTCATGCACGCGAGAAACGGCGTCGAACACTTCATTCGGGGTGAGGCGCATGCCGGCAACATTCTGCAGCTCATGGGCAAAGACGTTGAGCAGGACCTCGGAGTCGGAACTCGTGTTGATGTGCCGGCGGTCGGTGCGAAACAAGTCCTCGTTCAATTGCGTGTCATTGGTGAGGTTGCCGTTGTGTGCAAGGCAAATGCCGAACGGCGAGTTGACGTACATCGGCTGGGATTCTGCCGAACTTGCCGTGCCCGCAGTGGGATACCGCACATGCGCGATGCCCATGTTGCCGCGGAGCTGGTTCATGTGTTCCTGTCGAAACACGTCGCGCACCAGTCCATTGTTCTTGCGCATGTTCAGGTGATCGCCGAGGCAAGTAACGATGCCTGCCGCGTCCTGGCCACGATGCTGCAATACCGTCAGCGCATCGTACAGGTCGTAGCTGACGTCCCGCTTGCCAACCATCCCTACAATACCGCACATAGCCGTTCCCCGCCGTCTCTCAAGTTGTCACGTCATGTCGAGCTTGTTCCCGGTCATACCGACGACCCAACCCTGGGCCGCGTCGGCGGCCGACACCAGATACGGTATCAGTCGCGATGCTTTCCACCAGGGGTCATCGGTGACCGGCAGTCTCGCCAGCACCCCCACCACGACGAGGACGATGAGTCCTCCCCGCGCCAATCCGAATATCATACCCAGCAGGCGATCGGTGCCGGAGAGTCCTGTCATCTCCACCACATGGGAAATGAGATGGTTGATCATGCTGCCCACAGCCATCGTGACGATGAACAGGGCAAAATAAGCGACCGCGAGTCGCACCGACGGCACGGAAATATAATCGGCAAGCAGCGTCGAAACCTGACTGCCGAACACGCGCGCGACCAAAACGGCAATCACGAGGCTGGCCAGTGACAAGGCTTCCTTCACGAAGCCACGCTTAAGGCTGATGAGGCTCGAGATCACCACGATTGCCACGATGATCCAGTCGACCGGCGTCATCCCGCCCATGCGCGCACTCCATCGCCCCGGGCGACACGACTAGCCACCGAGCTGTCCCGCATCATCTTCCATCTTGTATTTCACGATCGTACCCTTCAGGTCGTACTTCGCTTCGAGGTCGCCCTGGATTTTCTCGAGACGACTCTTTTGCAGCATTGGACCGACAAAGACGCGGTAGAGATTCCCGTCTTCTGTTTTAGCCTGGATGATATAGCTCTGCAGCGACTGCTGGCGCAGGGAAGCACGCAGGTTCACTGCATTCTCCTGTTCACGGAAGCTCGCCACTTGCAGGCTCCAGCCTTCCGGCAGGTGATTCTGGTCGAGCCGGAGCGCGGATGCATCTTCTGTCACCTTCACTGCCGTCTTGTCGGCAGGCGTCGCCTCATCGTCGGGAATTCGCTCCGGCAGCTTTGCCGCACTCGCTTGTTCCATGGCAGAGATCTTCCGGTCGAGCTGGCTGACCGACAACGCCTTCAATTCGATGGCAGGCGGATCCGGAATGTCGGCAATGACTCGCGCGCGGTCGTCCGCGGAGCCGTCGAGCAACATGGGCAGTATGATAATCGCGAGCGCACTGAGGATGATGGCTCCGATCACACGATGTTTGAGTCTTGTGTCCAAGAAGGCTCGTCAGGCCCGGGTTCCGAGGTGTTCGAGCACGCCACCGACAATCGGGAACGAGCCGAATACGAGCACCAGGTCGCCGGGTTCACTGTGTTCAAGTGCAGCGTCGTATGCGTCGCTTACTTTAGCATAAGAACCGGCAACCGACCCACCAATCGCCGACAGGCATGCCGCCAACTCGTCGCGAGCGAGGGCGCGCGGTTCGTCTGCCTGGCAGGCATACCAGCGCGAAACATAGGGCTTCATGGCACCGATCACGGCCTTGTAATCCTTGTCGGCATACATGCCGAAGACAGCGTGAACACGGCGCGTAGCGGCCAGTGGCGCCATTCTGGCGGCCAGGTGCTGTGCCGCGTCCGGGTTATGCGCAACGTCCAGGATCGTCTCACGAACGCCCTGGAGCCGCTGGAAGCGCCCCGCCAGGGTCAGGTCTTGGACCAGCATACGAATATCTTCCTGGCCGGGTTCAATATCGGCCAACGAGACCGCCTGAATGCCGGCCACGACGCTCGGCAACGGCAACGCCGGCTCACTCGCGACGTCGAATCGCACGCAATCATTGCCGCGCGTCATGAAGTAGCCGCTGGCATCGCGCCCGAACGCCTCGTCAATACGATAGAGCGGCGCCCCCAATTCCTGCGCACGAGCGAGGACTGAAGCCGGCGGATCACGATCCGAGAGCACCAGGGGAACACCGGCGCGCAGGATCCCGGCCTTTTCCGCACCGATCTGTTCCCGGTCCGAGCCGAGCCAGGCCTCGTGGTCGAGTGCAATCCGGGTAATGATCGACACATCCGGCGCCACAATATTCATCGCGTCCAGTCGACCGCCCAGGCCGATTTCCAGCACGGCCGCTTCGACCCGGCGCGACCTGAATACATACATCGCCGCGAGCGCGCCGAACTCGAAATAGCTGAGCGACGTGTCTCCCCGAGCCGCCTCGATCGCTTCGAACGCACCACATATCTCATCATCGCCAGCGGGTTCACCGTCGACGACGATGCGTTCGTTGAATCTCACAAGGTGAGGTGACACGGACTTGCCGGTCCTGAGCCCTGCCCGGCGACAAAGAAAGTCGATGGTCTCGCACGCCGAACCCTTGCCGTTGGTGCCGGCAACAAGGAATACGCGGGGTGCCGGCTTCAGTACATCGAGCCGACGACCGACCTCGCCCACACGTTCAAGGCCGAGATCCCATTTGCGGGGATGGAGGTTTTCTATCCGGTGGAGCCAGTCGTCAAGATTCATTCGTGTCCATCGCGACCCGAAGTGTCCTGACCAATTCGGCGACGTGGTGGGGAATCTCCTGCGGGTT
>JAGRIN010000316.1 GCA_020443245.1 Pseudomonadales bacterium | reverse complement strand
TATGAGCCCGGCGCATTGGTCGACGGGCAAACCCCGATTGCGGTTGTGCTCGGGTGTTCCGACTCGCGCGTGCCGGTCGAGATTATCTTCGACCAGGGCCTCGGCGACCTGTTCGTTATTCGCGTGGCGGGCAACGTCGTCGCCTCCTCGCAAATCGGCTCGGTGGAATTTGCCGCTGAGCAGTTCGGTGTCAAGCTCGTGGTGGTCCTGGGGCACACGCGTTGCGGCGCAATCCAGGCGACGCTCGATGAACTGCAGCAACCGACCCAGAACCAGTCCCGCAACTTGCGTTCGATCGTCGATCGCATCCGCCCTTCCGTGGCAGGCCTGCTCGAGACCGAACTCAGGGAGAAGCCAGAGAAGCTCGCGGCCCACGCGATTCGCAGCAACGTCCGCGTTTCCGCCAACTACCTGCGCCACGGCTCCGACATCATCGAACGCCTGACCGAGTCAGACGAACTGCTCATCGTCGGCGCAGAGTACTCCCTCGAAACCGGCATCGTAGACTTCTTCGACGGCCTGCCTCCCGGCTTCGGGCCGTAACCCTTGCCGCGCGATGTGTATAATCGCGCGACCCAACTGACGCCTCCCCGGACAATGCTGTTCAAGAACGCCTATATCTATCGACTGACCCATGCCTTCGACTACACGCACGAAGCCCTCGAAGAACATCTCGCCACACGCGCGTTCGTGCCGTGCGCGGGGGCCCGCGCTTCGAGCTTCGGATGGATATCGCCCGTCCCGGAGATCGATGACGGTCCGTTCTCGCACGAGGTCGCCGGCGCGATCCTCCTAAAGGCAAAGCGCGAGGACAAAATCGTCCCGCCCAGCGCGTTGAACGACGCGATCGTCGAACGTGTGCGCAAGCTCGAAAGCGCCGAGGGCAGGCCACTGCGTGCGAAAGAGAAGCAGGGACTGAAGGAAGTCGCCCTCGCGGAACTGTTGCCGCGCGCGCTGCCTCGTTCCAAACAGGTAATGGGCTACATCTCGCCCCGGGACCGGCTTCTCGTCATCGGCACCTCAGCCAGTTCAGAAGCGGAAATGTTCATCGACTGCCTGCGCGATTCGTTCTCGAGCTTTCCTGTCACGATTCCACAAGTCAAATCGAAACCTTCCGACGCCTTCACCCATTGGTTGCTCCACCGGAAGCTGCCCGAACCCTTCTCACTGGGCGACCAGTGCGATCTGATGGACCCCGAAGACACGTCGACCGTCACGTGCCGTCGCCAGGATCTTGCGACCGGAGAAATCAGGCAACACATCGAAGCCGGCAAAATCTGTACTCGAATCGGGCTGCGCTGGCACGGCGATCTCAAGTTCGCCATCGACCGGGATCTCGCGCTCAAGCAGATCAAGGTCGAATCCAGCGACGATGACACTGAGGACGATGACGACCCGATCGCGCGCCTCGACGCGGCGTTCGTCAACATGACGCTGGAGTTCTCCAGGATGCTGCCCGCACTCTTTGAAGCGCTGGGCGGCGAGAAGCAGGCAGACGACTGAGTCAGGCCGCGTCCGGCACCCAGTTGCCGTGGAATCCATAAGGCACGCGCGCCGGCAGGTGCACACGGGCAAGTGCATCGCGCGCGGGATCGCGCGCATCGAAGATAACGAGATCACTGCGGCGCGCACTCTCGATGTAGACGATCGACATGAGATAACCATCGTCCTCTGACTGCGCGCCTTGCCGCGGCACGAAATACGCCTCGCCGCCGTGATGGCCCTCCCCCAGTGAAAAAATGTCCGAAGCGCCGGTCTTCATATCGTGCTTGATGATGCTCGTATAGGCGAGGTCCTGCGCGCCGAGCGTGTAACCGAACTGGTACGGCTTGCTGTTCAGCGCCGGATGGCAACGCGGGAACTCCTGCGGGCGATCGTCAATTCGATCCTCTGCGACCGTGCGTGCCGAGGGATTGACCGTCCAGCGCGCAAGCCTGGGTTCACTGTCGCCGAAAGGGCCAAGCCGGTCCGCATCGAACATCCGGTCGTAGCGCACGATATCGATGACGACGTTGCCCCGGTCGTCCTCGTAGGCGTTCATGGGATGGTAAGCGTATTGCGCAGGTAGTGAACTCCAGATGATGTCATCCGGCGTACCTGTCCTCGGCAGAAGCCCGATGCGCGCGCCGTGGTCCGGGTCCCAGCGAAACGGGAACTGGAGGCCGCGCGCAACGTCGAGCAGGCTCACTGTCACGGGCAAATCGTAAATCACGACATACTGCTTTGTGAGGCTCATGTCGTGAATCATCGGCATTCCGCCGAGCGGGATATCGAGCGACTTCTTCAGCTGCGCATTGCGGTCGATCACAAGATACTTCACATGATCGCGCAGGTTTGCCCAGTCGTAGGCGATGGCATGCAGTTCGCCGGTGTCCGGGTCGATCTTCGGATGCGCGGTGTAACCGGGCCAACCCTTGCTGACTCCGATCGTATCGAGTTCATAGGACATCTCGACCGGCGCGGGGCCTGACTCCACGAGCGCCCAGGTACGGCCCGCGTGACCAATGACGTTGGTGTTTGGCGTGCCGCCGAGCACTCGTCCGCCGACGGCCTCGCCCAGTTCACCGACGATGCGTTCGTTTCGTACCCACCGGTTCCGGTACCACTCTGCCCGCCCACCATCCAGGCGGATACCATGAACCATGCCGTCACCGGTGAACCAGTGATGACTCGCCGGGTCGACATCACCCAGCGGGTTCGGGCCGTTGCGCAGGTATCGGCCCACCAGTTCTTCAGGAATCTTGCCCGTCACCGGCAAGTCGGTCGCGGTGACCTCGATATCGACCGGGGCATAGTTACCGGAAAGGTACATGCCTTCCGACCAGGCAGAGACGGCCGGCCGTCTCGATGCATCGCACCCGGCCAGGGCCCAGGACGCGAACGGCAGCGCAAGGCTTGCCTTGACGATTGACCTGCGTGTGACCATGTCGTCGACCCCCGTGTGACATCAGGATGGAGGGAGTCTAGCACCGGGCGGTGGGCGCACCACCGCGATGTGACGGACGCCGGCGGATTGCGATGAATCGCAGCCCTCGGGGGGCAGGCCGCTATTGAAAACCCCAAGACCTTACATATATTATGGTTCTCTAATATAGTAAAACTTCATATAATGCACGGAATCAAAGCACAAGGCGCAACATGAAGATCAGTAACCTGAATGAATACTTTTCGGTCTCGGACCAGCTGCGGCCGGAGGACATGGCAGCGCTTGCCGGCATGGGGATAAAGACCGTGGTGAACAATCGTCCCGACAACGAATCAGCGGACCAGCCCACGAGCGAGCAGCTGGCAGCCGCCGCCAAAGCGTCGGGCATCAGCTATCACCACATACCCGTAGTGCCCGGCAATCTCACTGCCGACGCTGTACAGCGCTTCAGGCAGGTCGTGGACAATGCCGACGGTCCGATACTGGCTTTCTGCCGCAGCGGGCAGCGCTCGGCAGGGCTCTTCCAGGCGAGCGCATTCGGGGCAAAAACCGACGAGGAGCCGCTCAATTTCCTGCAAATCGTCGGTAGTACGCTCGCCGCCGCCATCGGCGTGCAGTCGAGGAAAAAGATGGAACGCGACCTCACACGCGGCGAACTCGTGCAGTTCGTTATCGCCGGCGTGATATTCACCGTGCTGTTCGTCGCCGGGATGATTACCTTCGTGAGCTACGTCGCCCAGGCCTGACGCGTCACGGCAGGCCGGCGCGCGGTACGCTGACCTGCACGGTCTCAATGCTGGCCCTGGGTGTACCCGCCCCGGGATTCGAGTCCGTTGCAGTACAGACAAAGAGCGTGTTGCCGCTCGCGCCACCTAACATGC
>JAGRIN010000315.1 GCA_020443245.1 Pseudomonadales bacterium | reverse complement strand
GCGATGTGCGCGGCGATGGAAGCCATGGGCCTTAAAGTCGACCTGCACCACCACGAAGTCGGCACCGCCGGCCAGTGTGAGATCGGCGTCAACTTCAACACGCTGGTCACCAAGGCCGACGAAGTCCAGATCTACAAGTATTGCGTGCTGAACGTCGCTGCCGCATACGGAAAGACCGCGACCTTCATGCCGAAGCCGATCGTCGGCGACAACGGCAACGGCATGCACTGCCACCAGTCCATCTGGAAAGACGGCAAGAACCTGTTTGCGGGTGACGGCTACGGCAACCTGTCGCAGGAAGCACTTTGGTACATCGGCGGCATCATCAAGCACGCCCGTGCGATCAACGCTTTCTCGAACCCCGGCACGAACTCCTACAAGCGACTGGTCCCTGGTTTCGAAGCCCCGCTGCTGCTGGTCTTCTCGGCCCGCAACCGCTCCGCGTCAATCCGTATTCCGTACGTGCAGGGCGGCAGCCCCAAGGGCGTTCGCTGCGAAGTGCGTTTCGGCGACCCGTCGGCCAACCCGTACCTCATGTTCTCGGCGATGATGATGGCCGGCCTCGACGGCATCAAGAACAAGATCGAACCGGTCGGCCCGATGGACAAAGACCTCTACGAACTGCCCGCGGAAGAACTCAAGGACGTCCCGACGGTATGCTCGTCGCTGCAACAGGCCCTCGAGTGCCTCGATGCGGATCGCGAGTTCCTGCGCCAGGGCGACGTGTTCACCGACAACATGATCGACGGCTACATCGACCTCAAGATGGAGGAAGTGCAGAAGTTCATGTCTCACACCCACCCCATCGAGTTCGAGATGTACTACAGCTGCTGATACCGGCCGCGAAGTACTTACAATCCGCGCCCTGCCCGGCTTCGTCGGGCAGGGCTTTTTTTTGGCCGGAATTGGGGGGACCATATCCTTGCCGATTCAGGCAGGCATGACGCCATGATGAAACGACTGACCATAGTTGCCGCCTTCACACTGCTGATCTCGCCAGCGCTCGCAGCGGGCGCGACGGAAGAAGCGAACCCCGCAGACGAGCCGCAGGTGGATACATCGAAGATCTATCGCACCACCGACGAGCGAGGCAGGCCCGTATTCAGCGACCAGGGCTCCGAAGGCGCAAGCGAGGTCGAGGTGAAAAAGCCGATGACCTTTCCCGCCGGCAAGTTTGCCAACGAGTATCGCCAGTTCAATCGCACGGACGAGGCACCGCCACCGGAAGCCACGTTCAGTTACTCGAAGCTGCAGGTTACATCGCCCGCCAACGACACGGCCATTCGCTCCAACAACGGTGACATCGAGATAACGTTCGAAACGGTGCCTTCAATCGGCGGACCGAACCGGTTCCAGGTCACAATGGACGGCAAGGTCATCGCGGAGCCGCACGATGCGACGCCCATCGCGCTCGAGAACGTGGACCGGGGCACGCATCAGGTGCGCCTCGAGGTTGTCGACCCGAAGTCGGGCAAGGTCCTGCAGTCGAGCGACACGGTTTCGTTCACCATTTTGCGCCATTCGGTACTGAACAAGTCCCCCAAGTGATACCCGACCGGCGCGAATGCACCGTTTTGGAGCATTCGATGCCTGCGACGAGTACAATCACCGGCTGGAACCCGCATAAACAGGGATCTTCACCGAGCCAGTAACTGGTTCGCTTTTTGCATTACGCCTTTCGTCACGGCAAGCGGCGAGCGACACAACTTGGAAAGCAAAGTCGGCATGGCTGAAAACATCCTCGGCAGCATGAGCGCCGCGATCATTTGCGTGGACCATGAATTGAAGCTTCGCTTCATCAACCAGTCTGCAGAGGCCCTGCTGGAAGTTTCCGGCACGCGCTGCTGCGGGCGCACGATTTCCGAATTCCTCCTCAATACCGGCGAACTCGAATCGGTGATATACGACGCGCTGCAGACCGGACAGCCCTACACCCGCCGCCGCGCCCAACTGGACCTGCCCACCGGCAACACCATCACAGTGGACTACGCCATCACGCCGATCAGCGAGAACGAGTGGCCGCAACTGCTGGTCGAGCTGTATCCGCTCGACCGGTACCTGCGCATCGACCGTGACGAGGTGCTTCGCGACCACCAGGAAATTACCCGCCAGATGATTCGCGGGCTCGCGCACGAGATCAAGAATCCGCTGGGCGGCATCCGCGGGTCGGCGCAGCTGCTGGCACGTGAACTCGACGACCCGTCCCAGCGCGAATATACCGACATCATCATCGGCGAGACCGACCGCCTGACAGCGCTGGTCGACCGCCTGCTCGGACCTCGCAATGCGCCAAAGCGCGTCAGCACCAACATCCATGAACTGCTCGAACGTGTCTGTCGCCTGATTGAGCTCGAAGCCGACGGCAAAGTGAAGATCAAGCGCGATTACGACCCCAGCATTCCGGAAATCAACATCGACAAGGAGTTGATGCTGCAGGCTTTCCTGAACGTTGCGCGTAATGCGATGCAATGTCTGGGCGAGACGCCCGACGCATGCATCTGCATCGTCACGCGAACCGAACGCCAGTTCACGATCGGTGCCAAGCGGTACCGCACCGTCGTCACCGTCGACATCATCGACAACGGCCCCGGCATCCCCGATACACTGAAGGATCACCTTTTCTACCCGATGATCAGCGGCCGCCCTGACGGCACGGGTCTCGGGCTATCTCTCGCACAGTCGATTATCCATCGTCACGAAGGGCTCATCGAAGTTGAAAGTGAGCCTGGCAAGACTGACTTCACGATAATAATTCCACTGGAGCAACCACAATGAGTTCATCACCAAGAGTATGGGTCGTCGACGATGAGCGATCCATTCGTTGGGTCCTGGAGAGAGCTTTGACCCAGGAGGGCCTGGAAGTCACCTGCTTCGAAGACGGCCAGGCGTTGCTCCGCAACATCGACGTGTCGCCCCCGGATGCGATCGTCAGCGATATCCGGATGCCGGGCATTGACGGTCTCGACCTGCTCGAACGGATCAAGGCTTCACACCCGGAGCTGCCCGTCATCATCATGACCGCGCACTCGGACCTCGACAGCGCTGTCTCGTCCATCCAGGGCGGCGCGTTCGAGTACATTCCGAAGCCGTTCGAGGTCGACGAGGCTGTCGCCATCGTCAAGCGCGCCATCAGTCACCACGCACGGACCCCGCGCGCGCCCGCCGCGGCTGACAGCGCCCTGGATTCGGAGATCATCGGCAAGGCACCTGCCATGCAGGAAGTCTTTCGCGCCATCGGGCGCCTGTCGAAATCCAACGTAACAGTACTGATCAATGGCCAGAGCGGAACGGGCAAGGAACTGGTTGCGCAAGCACTGCACCGCCACAGCCCGCGCGCCGACGGTACCTTCATTCCGCTCAATATGGCTGCAATCCCGCACGACCTGATCGAATCGGAGTTGTTCGGGCACGAGAAGGGCGCGTTCACAGGCGCCAACCAGCTTCGCCGTGGCCGTTTCGAACAGGCGGACGGCGGCACGCTGTTCCTGGACGAGATCGGCGACATGCCTGCCGAAACGCAAACGCGGCTGCTGCGCGTTCTGTCCGACGGCGAGTTCTACCGCGTGGGCGGCCACGAGCCACTCAAGGCGGACGTGCGGATCATCGCCGCCACCCACCAGAATCTAGAGGAACTGGTCGCCCAGAACCGGTTTCGGGAAGACCTGTTCCATCGCCTGAACGTCATTCGCATACACATTCCGACGCTCAGGGAGCGGCGCGAGGATATTCCCTTGCTGGCCAACTACTTCCTGCGCCAGGCAGCGCAGGAGCTGAACGAGGAACCCAAGACCCTGAAACCCGAGACGATGAACT
>JAGRIN010000314.1 GCA_020443245.1 Pseudomonadales bacterium | reverse complement strand
TCTGCATGAAGTACTCCCGGGCAGAGGTCCTTCGACTTCGGGGCTAACGCCCCTACGCTCAGGACGACGCACTTTCAGGACGACGCACTGCCAGTGCCCTATACTCAGTCCATGCGGGGATTCCTCAACAAGATGCGGGTCGCGCTGGCGGAGCCGGTGGATTACTTCCTTCGGCTCTCCGATGATGAGCTTCACCTCAATCCCATTATCGGCCACCGCATCCGCCTCACCTTCCACGGCAACATCCAATGCCAGCACTGCGGGAACGCGACGCGCAAGAGCTACAGCCAGGGTTACTGCTACCCCTGCTTCAAACGTCTCGCGCAATGCGACCTGTGCGTGGTGAGTCCGGAGCGTTGCCACTTCTCCGAGGGTACGTGCCGCGAACCGGAATGGGGCGAGCGCTTCTGCATGCAGCCACATGTGGTGTATCTCGCGAACTCCTCCGGGATCAAGGTCGGCATCACCAAACCCGAGCAAATCCCGACGCGCTGGATCGACCAGGGTGCCGTCCAGGCAATCCCCGTCGTCTCCGTCGATACGCGCCAGCAGTCAGGCTTTGTCGAAGTCGCGTTCAAGCAACACATCACTGACCGAACACACTGGCAGCGGATGTTGCAGGCGGACGATCCACACGTTGACATGATGGCTGAACGCGACCGGTTACTGCAGGAACTCGCGCCGGACTTAGACCGGCTACGCGAACAGTTCGGCATGCAGTCAATTCGCGAGATCCGGGACGCCGAGACGCAGGTGCTCCGTTATCCCGTCGATCGCTATCCGACGCGCGTTGTCGCGATGAACTTCGACAAGACACCAACCATCGAAGCGGTCCTGCTCGGCATCAAGGGCCAGTACCTTGTGTTCGACGACGGCGTCATCAACCTGCGTCGCTACACATCCTATGAAATCGAGTTTGAGGACAAAGGCCATGTCACCGACGTCGGGGAGTCGCTCAGCCTCTTCTGACCGCGCTCAGTGATCGCGCGCCGGCATCAGCTTCTCCAGCGCCACCGCGACCGCGCCGATGGCGAGCCCGGAAACGAACCCACCGAGGTGCGCACCGTTGGCCATCTTGCCGGGCAGGAAAAAGTCGAACAAGCCGACAAAGCCGGCGACCAGGAACAGCACCATGAAGATGTAGATGCCCGAAGGCAGCCCGTGGCTCCGCCGCGGTTCCAACCGGCTCCACACCAGCGAAAATCCCAGCAACCCGAACACCACACCCGACATCCCCCCAAAAAGGGCCGGACCGGACATCATGTATTGGACGACGTTGGAAGACAGCGAGGTAACGAGCACCAGCAACACCAGGGTCCACGCGCCGTTGACGATCTCGATACGGCGCCCGATCTCCCACAGCCACAGCAGGTTAAAGACGATATGCATGAGCGAAAAGTGCAGGAACATCGGTGTGAGCAGGCGCCAGTATTCGCCGGAAGCAAGCATTTGCTGCAACGTCTCGAAAGCCAGCCGCTGGCCTTGCAGGTCAAAGGCGACGAATGTCATCTTCTCGAACAGTCTGGACACATTGCCGCTGTCCAGCCCGAAGGTCGCGGGATAGAAAAGAATCGTGATAATCACCAACGCCACAGTGACACGGGCATGCCTGACCCGGTCGAGCCAGGTGACGCCGGGATGACGGTAGCTGGTAGGTGCCTGGCGCTGTTCCAGGTGAACCTCACCACGGGCGAGCTTGCCGAACAGTTCCCGCACCTGGGCGCCGTCCTCCTCACTCGCGACCCAGACGACCTGCTTCTCCCCCTCCTCGCTGATGCGATGGCGAACGCCGATCTGGTAGAGGTAGCGCGAAAACAGCGCCAGGTCGACTTCTCGGTCGACCTCGAGGGCAACGATCATATGTCTGGGAACCGCTATTTGGTGGGATAAATCAAACGTTGTACACTCAGACGAAGTTTAACACTCAAGGTTCCAATTGTTATGGAAAACGCCGACTTACAGGTGTTATCCCGCCTGACTGAGTGGATCGGCAGCGGCGAGAAGTGCTGGCTTTGCACCGTCGTCAAAACCTGGGGTTCCTCGCCACGCCCCGTGGGCTCGCTTTTGTGCTGCAACGAGGCCGGGCAACTGGCGGGTTCGCTTTCGGGCGGTTGCATCGAAGACGACCTCATGGAGAAGCTGCAGCAAGGCGCCCTCGCGACAGACAAGCCCACCGTTCATATTTACGGCGCGACCGCGGAAGAAGCCGAACGTTTCAACCTGCCCTGCGGTGGACAACTGCACATCACGATCGAGCCGTTTATCGACAAGACCAATCTCGATGCCATGCGCCACATCGTCACGCGGCTGAACAACCGTGAGTGCGTCGAACGTCGCGTGGATATCGCGAACGGCGACATGATCGTCGAAGACAGGGAACGCTTCCGCAACCTCGAATTCATCGGCAACTTCCAGAACACCGACGCTGCCGGCACAACGTTTCTCGTCCACACCTACGGCCCGCGCTACCAGCTCTTCTTGATCGGCGGCAGCCAGGTTTCCATGTACCTCGCCGAGTTCGCGCAAAAGCTCGACTACCAGGTGCTGGTGTGCGACCCGCGCGAGAACATCATCGAACAGTGGCCTGTCGAGGGCACGCAGCTCGTGAGCGAAATGCCGGACGATGCCGTGCGCAAATACGTCGACAACTTCTCTGCCGTCATCGCGCTTACCCACGATCCGCGCATCGACGACATGGGCCTGATGGAAGCGCTCAAGACGGACGCGTTTTTCGTTGGCGCGATGGGTTCCACCCGCACATCGGCGAAGCGCCGTGAACGCCTGCTCATGCTCGACTTGACTGAAGAGGAGATCGCGCGCCTTCACGCACCTGTTGGGTTGCCGATCGGGTCCAAGACGCCGGCGGAAATTGCCATTTCGATCCTGGCGGAACTCACGGCCGTGCGCACCGAAATGAAGAAAGATGCGGCAGAACCCACGCCGCTCAAGACCGCTACCGCCTGACGCCGCACGCACCATGATCGGCGGCATTATCCTGGCTGCAGGCAGCAGCCGGCGGTTCGGCGATGACAAGCGCAAGCAATCCCTGGACGGCGCGCGCACGGTACTCGAGCAAACCATCCTGAACGCCTCGGAAGCGCTCGATGCGGTGATCGTCACGTTGCGCGCCGACGACCAGCCATTTGCGCGCGCCTTGCAGGAACGGCTCGATGTCCCGAACGGACGCTGGTTCTGTGCGCCCGATTCCGCTCTTGGCATGGCGCATAGTCTCGCGGGCGCCATCGGCGAGGTTTACGAATGGGAAGCCGCGATGGTGATATTGGGCGACATGCCCTTTGTGAAACCGCGAACCCTCGCCGCGCTGGAACGCACCTACCGCCGGCACCAATCAGATCGCCCCATCATCATGCCCGCACACAAAGGCAAGGCCGGGCATCCGGTGCTTTTCGATCACACGTACTTCGATGAGATTGCCGCGCTCAGCGGTGATGTCGGTGCACGGTCGGTGGTAAGCGCGCACAAGACCAGCGTGATGACTGTTGAAGTTGATGACCTGGGGATATTCCGGGATATCGATACACCTTCAGATCTTGCATAGCGAATCGGTTGGATAAACGCAGAGGTCCTTCGACTGCGGGGCTGCGCCCCTACGCTCAGGATGACGAGCTGTCGTCCCGAGCGAAGCCGAGGGACCTCGGCGCCCGAATGCACCTCGCGCACAAGATGAGGTTGCGGACAGGCAGAGGTCCTTCGACTTCGGGGCTTGCGCCCCTGCGCTCAGTGTGTGGACTTGTCCTCCTCTCATTACGCGAGTGGGAGGGGCCCCAACCCGCACAGGAGTCCACACATGGGCAAGCG
>JAGRIN010000313.1 GCA_020443245.1 Pseudomonadales bacterium | reverse complement strand
AACACGCGGCACTGGACGGCTACCAGAAGTACGCGATGGTCGGCGACCCGGAAGCGATGGCGCGGCTCGGCCGTCTCTATCTCGACGGAAAATCGATCGAACGAAACGAGGCACTGGGCCATAGTTTGCTCAAACGGGCGGCCGCTCGTGGCAACGCTTTAGCCCGCAAGGCGCTCGCAGACGAGATTGACGCAACAACCACGCCCGATTCGTAGTGATGCCGTGAAAGAGAGCCGGTGCACGCAGGCAGCGTCAAAGGGTCTTGAGGTGACTCGGCAGCATTGCCTCGATGCGTTCCATCACATCCAGTCGATGAACAAAGTCGTTGATGTAATCGAGATTGTCCGTTTCGATCACGAGTACGTCGCTCATCGTGTAGTTCGCAATCCAGGATTCGTAGAGCGCATCCAGGCGCTTCAGGTAAGCAAGAGGAATGTCCTGCTCCATTTCCCTGCCGCGTAGCCGGATCCGCTTGCGCAGGGTGCGCATCGAACATTTCAGGTAGATCATCAAGTCCGGTGGCCGAATCGCCTCGAGTATCGCCTCGTAGAACTGCCAGTAGGTCTCGAAGTCGCGTTTATCGATGCGACGCATCTGTCGTAGCGCGGTCGCGAAGATCTCCGCGTCCTCGAAAATCGTCCGATCGAGCACAACGACGCCTTGGGTGCGATCCACTTCCTGGTGCAACCTGAACTTGCTCGCGAGAAAGTAGATCTGTGAATGAAAGGCCCAGCGCTTCATATCCTCATAAAAGCTGGGCAGGTAGGGATTCTGGTCGTTGGGCTCATAAAACGGGTGTATCCCGTAGGTGGCCGCGAGGAATTCCACCAGCGTCGACTTTCCGGACCCGATGTTGCCGGCGATGGCGATCGATTTGCGCATAGACCTGAAATTATCGCCACGCACCATACAGCACGCAACGAAATCCGCGTTGCCATGCCACCGCGGTGGCGTTAGATTGCAGGGACCTGCTACCGCCGGAGCCTCGCATGTCCTACCCCGTGATTTCCGCAGATTCGCACATTACCGAAGCGCCCGACACCTACAGCGCATTCATCGACAACCGATACAAGGACCGGGCGCCCCGAATCGTAAACAAGGGAGACAGCGATTTCTTCCTCATCGACGGCATGGACAGTCCCATTGCGCTGGGTCTTGTGGCGGCCGCAGGCAAACCGCCGGAAGAGATCAAGGTTGACGGCAGCCGCTTCGAGGATCTGCATCGCGGCGGCTGGGATCCGCACGCGCGACTCGCGGACCAGGCCAGGGACGGTGTTGCGGCCGAGATCATTTACCCGACGGTCGGCATGATGTTGTGTAACCATCCTGACTTCGACTACAAGAAAGCCTGCTTTGATGCCTACAACCGGTGGATCGCCCAATATTGCGGAGAATATCCCGAGCGATTACTCGGGTGCGGCCAGACCGCGATGCGTTCGCCCGAGGAAGGCATTGAAGACCTGAAGTCGATCAAGTCACTCGGACTGCGGGGAGTGATGATGCCGGGCAATCCCCAGGTCGAGGACTACGATTCGCCGGTCTACGATGACTTCTGGGAAGCCGCGGTCGAACTGGAACTCCCGGTCTCGTTCCATATCCTCACGACACGCAGTTCCTCGCTGTCCGGTTCGCGCGGTCCACGAATCAACTCATTTCTCAGCATCATTCGAGGCAACCAGGACATCATGGGCACGCTCGTCTTTGGCGGCGTGTTCGAACGACATCCTCGCCTCAAGGTTGTGTGCGTCGAAGCGGACGCCGGCTGGGTCCCCCACTACATGTACCGCATGGACCATGCCTTCAAGCGCCATCGTAACTGGCTTGCGCCCGGTATCCAATTGTCGAAGCTGCCGTCCGAGTACTTCGCAGAACATATCTATACGACATTCCAGGACGACTGGGTGGCATTCAAGACCGCGGATCTCATGAACTGGCGCCGACTGCTCTGGGCGAGCGACTTCCCACACAGTGACTCCACCTGGCCGTGGTCGCAGCAATTGATTGCCGAACACGCCAGGGACCTGACGGATGAACAGCGTCGCGCGATATTGTGCGACAACGTGTGTGAGCTCTACCGTATTGACGCTTCAGCGTTGATGACGCACTGACGATTCACGTCTCCGCGCGTCCGGACAAAGCCGCGTCTCCGGATTCACGGGTTGGCGAAAGTCGCAGCAAGCGCCACAGGGTCAGCGCAATCGCGAGAATTCCCATCGTCACGGCAAAGGCCTGCGCTTCGACATAGTCGACCTTCACAAACAGCGTAATCGGACCGGCCATGAACAGGAGAAGCACCGGCAAGTGCACCTGCCAAATGACAGCGTGACGCCACCTCGCGGCAAGCAATACAGAGAAGATGCCGATCACGATGCCCATCGCGGCGCCGATCAGGACATCTACCGGCCAGTGGAGCCCGACCCAGATACGGCTCAGGCCCACTATCGCGGCGAATCCGAAGGCGAGCGCACCGACGCTGCGCGAGCGCGCACAGACGGCAACCAGTGTTGCCAGCATGAAAATGGTGAGCGTATGGCCAGAAGGGAACCCGCCCCAGTGATAGACAGGCCCAACCATGTGAAACGTGTCAACGTCGTAGATCTTGGGCGGACGCGGTGAGTAGATCTCGCGCTTGATGATATTCATAAAGATCGCGCCGATGATCGTCGCGATGAACGCGGCCCAGTGCAGCCGATAATGCCGCCTTCCCAGCAGGATAACGAGCAAGGTAATCGCGAGCGCACCATCTCCGCAGAGGGTAATGTGCTCGAGCAGCGCGTCCGGCAGGAAGGAGCCAACGAAGTTCACTTCAAAGAACCAGCCGTGATACCCGCGCGTGAGAACGACGAGGAGTGCCCCTGACGCAAGCAAAAGCGCCGCGACAAGCCAGCGCCACACTACCGGCGCACGCGTATCCGCCGTCCGCGCCTGCGCGAGGTCGCGCTGGTACTGAAACCAGATTGCCTCAAGGTAGGGCTTCAACTTCACTCTCCTTCGGCGACGACAGGGGATGTACCAGCAACAGCCTGATGGCGCCCTTCGCAAAAATGGGTTGGGCGCCAAGGTTCTGGCCCGCAAGCCTTTCCCGAAGCTCTGCAACCCTGTCATTGCGCGTAAACACGATCTCTCCTTCGCCGGGCATTCGGTGCGGCGTAATGGCATCCCGATAGACACTGAAACTCGGCATATGGATAGCATAGGCAACAATCGGGCGGCCCAGGGTGCGCGCGATCATCGCCGCGTCCTTGACCGGTTGCTGCTGCATGCCGGCGACGGCGGGCACAAAAAGACTGAAAACGAAGGCGTTCTGGACGAATCCTGAAAGCACGAGCTTCTGCCAGGTCGAGACGCGCGGCAGGAACACCACGAGCAACACCAGCGCGAGCGCGACGCCCGCGCTCACAAGCCAGCTCGTGTCGAACACTTCGCGCCCGAGCAGAAGCATCGCCGACACATGCTCGTTCGCGTTGATCAGTCCTGAACCGACCGAGATCGCGAGGCCGATGATCAGGAACAGGAACAGGGCCGGGACGGCGAGGACCATCGGCGACACCCGCGCAAGCGCCTCACGCGCACACAGGATGGCAAGCGGCACCACCGCATTCAGGACATAGTGGGGCAGTTGCGTATTCGAGAACGAAAAGATCAGCAGCACCACGGCGAACCACGTCAGGCAGAAGCGACCGAGCGGATCGCGCACAAGCTTGCGCCAGCGTGTGGCCAAAACGACAAGCAACCCGGTGAACGGCAGGATGACGAAGGGGAACACGTAAACATAATAGAAGAGCGATCCACCATGCCCCTCCATCGTCCCGGTGAAGCGCCCCAGATTGTGTTTACCGAAGAATGCGGCGAAGAACTCCCATCCTTGCGCGTGGAAGACGAGAAACAGCCACGGCGCCACC
>JAGRIN010000312.1 GCA_020443245.1 Pseudomonadales bacterium | reverse complement strand
GGAGGAGGACATGCCGCTGCCTGACCTGGGTACCATAGACTGGGACGTGCTCGACTACCTGGGATGGATACATCCCGACGGACACATCGGCTATCTTGTCGTGATCTCGCCGACAGACGGAAGTGTCAAAGGCGTTTCCATGCGCCGTTCCCGCTTCACTTCCGGAAAACGCGGATTCGAGATGTGTTCGCTCTGCCACCACGTGCACTCGGCGAACGGTACCGCGATGTTTACCATTGCCGCACGCAAGAACGGACATCGCCACTACATCGGCAACGTGGTCTGCAAGGACCTGGATTGCAGCCTCCGGCTCCGCAACCTCGTCAACCCACCCAGCTACTTGAACGAGACGCTGTACCCGGAAGCGAAGATCTGGCGAATGCAACTCGCACTACACAAATGGCTTCGTTCGGCCGACAGGCTTTGACATGAAATCGGCCGCCTCCTTGATCCGGATTCGGTGCGAGGTATCGCCTCATGGGCTATTATGGCGGCCCATTCGATCCACAGGGTGAAGTCAGTGAACGAACAGCAGAAAGAGAAGATGGGCTCGGCCCCCGGATTCATCGCCGCACTCGACCAAAGCGGCGGCAGCACGCCCAAGGCGCTCAAGCTCTACGGGATCGGTGAGGATGCCTTCTCGAACGACGAGGAGATGTTCGATCTCGTCCACGCGATGCGTACCCGGATCATCACAAGCCCCGCGTTCGGCGGCGATCGCATCCTGGCTGCCATCCTGTTCGAGAATACGATGGACCGCACCATCCTGGGCAAGTCCACTGCGGCTTACCTGTGGGAAGAAAAGCAGGTTGTGCCGATCCTCAAGGTCGACAAGGGGCTGGCAGACGAGTCTGACGGCGTCCAACTTATGAAGCCCATGCCCGGGCTGGGTGACCTGCTGAAGCGCGCGGTCGCCGCCGGCATCTTCGGCACCAAGATGCGTTCCGTGATCAAGCAGGCCAACGAGGCGGGCATCAAGTCCGTCGTCACGCAACAGTTCGAGATTGGCCGCCAGATCCTGGCCGCAGGGTTGGTGCCGATCATCGAGCCTGAGGTCGACATTCACTGCCCGGACAAGGCTGGCGCCGAAGCGATCCTGAAACGCGAAATCCTGGCGGAGCTGGACAAGCTTCCCGCCGACCAGCAGGTCATGCTGAAGCTGACACTCCCGGAACAGGACGACCTTTATAAAGAGTGCATCGATCATCCGCGCATCCTGCGCGTCGTCGCGTTGTCGGGCGGATACTCGCGGCATGAAGCCAACGAGCGGCTCGCACGCCAGCACGGCATGGTCGCCAGCTTCTCGCGCGCACTTACCGAGGGACTCACGGCCCAGCAATCGGACGATGAGTTCAACGCGATGCTGGATGACGCGATCCAGTCGATTTACGACGCCTCGATCACCTGAATGTAACGCCCGCCGCGCCCGGATCACCCCGGGCGTGGACGCTGGATTTCCGGCACGGAAGGCATAAGATACGCCACCCTTCCGGAGACCCGGTCAATGTCCCGCAAATTCGCACGCAATACTCCCCTTCGTGAACTCCTCGTTGTCATTCCTCACAGCGGCGTCCTCGTTCCGGCGGAGATCGAGGTCGATACCCTCAGCGACGATTTTGTAGCGGCACTTCGCAACGTCGACTGGTATACCAACTGGCTCTACAACTTTACCGACGTGCTCGACAACAAGCAGGTTGTCTTTCCCTGGTGCAGCCTCTTGGTCGAGGCGAATCGTCACCCTGACGTCCTCGAAGACGCGGTACCAATGCGGGATGTTTTCGGCATCGAGCTGTACAAGCCCGAGCGTGCGCCGACGTTTGAACAGCGCGTCCATCTCGCCAACAAGTACCTTCGAGTCTTCAATCGCCAGATCGAAACCCAAATCGCCGCGGGGGCGGAATTTCTACTGGATGGCCACTCGACCATTGCGGCCAAAGGTGTTGCCGACAACCAGATCGATATCATGAACTTCCAGCATTCGAAACTCGACGACGGACCAAAGCAGTACTCGCCGGACGTTTATGGAGAAACGTACGCCGAGGAGCTGCAAAAGCGCCTGCCGACGCTACACGTTACGCTCAACGCCTCCGAGTACTACGACGTCTATGGACACGTCTGCGCCGCGCACTCGGTCAACGCACTGTCTCGCGTCGGTCGCAAGGTACCCGCACTTTGCCAGGAAACCTGTCACTCCCTTTACATGGCGGGCGACCACACCCCTGACGTTGTGGCCATCGACCACCTGCGCCGCGCATTTGCTGACGCCATTCACGCGACGCTCGAGAAGGTCCGCCACCTACGCAAACCGCCGAAGATGATCGAACTCAGTAACTTGCGCCAGACGTTCGATTTCGATTGCGGGGTGAAGGCGCTCCAGGGCGTTTTCGCCTATTACGGCATCGAGGAACGCGCAGACGCCTTGATCAGGGAACTGAATGCCGACCCGGAACTGGGCACGAGCATGGAGGCGATGATCGATGCTGCCGAACGTCGCGGATTTATCGTTGATGCAGGAACCCGGTGGACGCTGGAGAGACTCCGGGGCGAACTGGATGCAGGACGCCCGGTCATTGTGCCAATGCAGGCGTGGGCGGACCGGCACCTGACGATCAGGCAGTGGCGCGAGAACTACGACGACGGTCATTATGTCGTCGTGATCGGATACGACGGACCGATCTGGTATTTCGAAGATCCGGCATCATTTCATCGAACTTGGCTCAAGGAGAAGGAATTCCTTGCGCGCTGGCATGACATGGACCCGGTTTCCGGAGAAAAACTGGAGCGCGCAGCGATTTCCCTCCGGGGCAAGGACGCTGTCGGCATCGGTGTCGCGCCGATGAGATGACGACAGAATCGTCCAGCGGACGTTCAGTCGGTAAGCGTTTACAAACGTGCCTGTGGATAACTTTCGACGAACGGTTTGTTCGTCGGAACGATCACAAAATTCTTACATTCTTTCCGGTTTCTGGATGCCCTTTGCCTGGCAGGAATGATAGATTTAGCGGACGACAGAGAACGCAAAATTCTAAATTCAAGGTGCCTTCAAGTCGTGTGGCACCGCTCGTGATCGTGGGACACTATCCGTGAAAAGCGAGACTGGGGACGGAGACACCGGGGCGCCGCAGGGCAATGCCGACCCGGTCGTTTCGGTGAACGAGGCGTCAGCGCGCCCGACTGTGCTGATACCCGATGCGTCGTTGCTGCTCTATGGCGAATACGAGCGCGACGGGTTCGACCTTGTCATAACGGGGCCTGACGGCCAGACCTTTGTAGTCCACGACTACTTCGGGATGGTTCCGCCCCCGAATCTTGTGCTTGCCAACGGCGCCGGCCTCTCCCCCGAGATGGTGCAGGCTCTCTTGCACCTGCCTTTCGATGGCGCGATGTTCGCTGGCCCTGCCGACGGTGCACCCGGCCTGGTCGTGATCGGCCACGTGAAACTCGCTATTGGCACTGTCACTGCCAAAAATGGGGACGAAACCCGCACACTCAAGCGCGGCGACCCGATCTACAAGGGTGACGACATACGAACCGGCGATCGCTCGTTCATCAAGGCTGAAATGGACGAAGGGACCAAGTTCCAGCTCGGCAAGAACGCCCACGCCACCGTCGACGATTTCTCGTTCCAGGAGAGCACCGGCCAGGGACATTTTGCCGCGACGGTCATCGTCGGCGGCTTCCACTACCAGAGCGGCAAGATCGGCTCGATGCACACGGGTACGAACCCGCACTCCCAGATCCGTACCCCATCGGCAATCATCGCAATCCGGGGTTCGGAACTTGACGGATCGGTTGACCCTTCTGGCGAGACTATCGTCGTACACCAGTCCAGTTACCTGGTCGTCACCGATATCAACGGGCACAACGCCGTTGTCCTGCAGGTGCCCGGGAACACCTCGGTTATCGTG
>JAGRIN010000311.1 GCA_020443245.1 Pseudomonadales bacterium | reverse complement strand
ACGACTGGTTCCTCCGGTCGCTGACGCCGGCCGAGGCCTTCGCCGTGTTCCTCATGCAGCGAGGCCACTGTCTCGAGGACACGGGCCGTCTGCCCGACGCCCAGGTCGCCTACGCGATGGCGCACCGGCTCGCGCCGAAGTCGCCGGAGGCGCTCCAGTACCTCGTCAACGTCGTGCGCGGCGAGGCGATGGCGAAGGCGGGCGTCGATCCTGAGGCCGTCGCAAGCGGACTGCGCGATCAGAGCCGCGATGCGTGGCTCCGTGAGCAGAGCCGGCGATCCGAGCAGCATGTCCAGGACGTGTTGCGGCGACAGGAACAACGAAACAGACCGACGATTCCGGGCGGTACAGGCCCACGCGTTCCGGGGATTCCCGGAGCGCCAGGCGGAACGCCGTAATGCGAACGATGCAGCGATCACGCTGAGAGACGAAAGGGCACGACGATGACACGATCCCGAATCCTGACGGCACTCTTCGCCTCGTTCATATTCGCTGCGTTCGTGCAGCCGGCCGCCGCGCACTACGACCCGAAGCTCGGGCGGTGGCTGGAGCGGGATCCGTTGGGGACGCAACCTCACATTGGCGCGGCCCTGCCCATGGACATTGACCCGATCGATTCGCCGCGCATAGGGCGCGGTGCTCGCACGGCTCGTCCTAGTGTTTACGAGCAGTACGGGGACGGCGCGAATCTCTACGAGTACGTTCGATCGACTCCAGCCGTCTTCACCGATCCTTTCGGTCTGCAGTCTGAGTCGCCTGAGGATCCGACTCCATCAGACCCCTTCATCAACTGTTTCGACTCCTATGACCTTTGCGTCGATCGGTGCAAGACAACCTATCCTGGACGGATCGGTCGGACTCCGCAGTTCGTTCGAGACGCGAAAAAGCGCTGTCTTGACCGATGCGCAAAGAGCCGGCAGGAGTGCCTTGAGGGCGCGGCTGGTCCATACACGCCGCTGTCGAATACGTCACCCGAATGCTACAAGTACGCTTGCGATGATACTTACAAGGGCGCCAACGCGAGGTGCTTCTGTAAGTGTGCGGACAACGGGGCTTGGTCGAAGGACGTGCGCGGTTGCCTTCGAGAACTCTACGAACGAGGCGTCGACCCAGACACGGCGCATGAGACCTGCTACGCGATAGCATCTGGGAAGGGGTACGATCGACCAGAACTTGTCTTGGCGAAGTGCTACATCAAGTGCACTGACTTGCGTCCCAACAAGTACATGACGCCAATCGTCCCCATATACTAATGGGCCGCCTGTTGTGGCGTGAGAGACGTCAGCCCGGACAGGCGCCCGAACTCACGCTCTGGCTCACATGCGCGGCACTGTCTGGCTGTGCCGGAGCGATCCTAGGGCTCGCCTCCGCGCGTGCGATTCTGACTGAAGACCTCGACTTCATGTTCGCCGCCGGAGCCGGAGTCGTTGTAGGGATCGTCCTGCACCCGCTGTATCTCTGGACCACCTGGGGTCGGCCCCTCTTCGCAACATGGGCTGCTGTTTTGGGGTCAACACTTGTCGTGGCGCTCGCTACGTCGAGCCAAGAGCGACCCGTCGAATCCGGACTGGTGACAATTGCCGCATTTATCATCCACTGCCTACTCGGGCGCATGCTGATACCCCGGAAGGTCGTACCCGGACAATGCACTCGTTGTGGTTATGTCCTTGCCATTGATTCCGAACGTTGTTCGGAGTGCGGGCAGGTCAGCCCAGCCCACCGTGTGGGGCGTTGGAGGAAGTGGCGACTGCTGCCATTCGGAGTCCTGCCGTGTGCAGCTATTGTCATGGCCTTGACGTTTGCGCCTCCTACTGCGAACGATGCTTCTGCGGAGGAACTGTACCGGATGCTGAGCAGCACTGACATGACAACACAGCACAACGCGGTTATGGAATTGGCGTCGCGGCGCATCGACCAGATTCAACCACTCCTCAGCGACGGAGATGCAAGGGTACGTCGAAACGCAGTCCGAGCATTGCGTTTTTCCAGCGTCCACAACAAGTGCGCGCTGCTGGTGTCGGCAATTGAGGACGCCGCACCGGAGGTGCGCTACGAAGCATCACTTGGCGTCAAGGAGTGTGCAACGATTGCCGACCTTCCGTTGCTTCGACAAGCCCATTCGTGTAGTACGAATGAGAACGTGCGCGACATGCTTGAGAACCTCATGAACGATCTGGAGAGGGAATAGTCGCGTAATCGCGCGACTCAGTGGCGTGGCGGGTTTAGCGCGCCCCTTCGTGCGGTTTCGGAACGGAAATCTATCGCTCGACGGCTACCTACGCCGCCACCACCTTCCCCCGGTGCCAGGCGAACCGGACAATCTCCACTCGGGTAGCGCGCGGCTCGCTAGGGCATCATCGGCGGAGTGGGGTTCGAGGGTTCGGCGAAGCTGTCGACGGGTACTCCCTCCCCTGCATCACGAGGCAACTCGACCGCGTGACCGATCACCCCTTGGCGTGAGCCAACACGGCCAGCCGCACCTTGGAGCCTCGACGCGGTCGACGAGCTATTCTCTTCCGGTCTCTGGCCACATGAACAGATCGATGGGGGAGTCGAGCAGCGGGGCGATCGCGTCGGAGATCACCGGTGCGTGATGTGACGGAGGCTGAACGTCAAGCGACCCGCCGAGAGGTCGTTCCCGGCGGGCTCGAGGGTTGAGTTGATGGTTCGTCGCGGGCTATCCGATGCGCCGCAGCAAGAGCGAGATGAAGTTGCCGGGCGTCTCCTCGTGGATGTGCCCGACGTAGCCGTACTCCTTGGCGACCTGGTTCACGTGCTCGACGAACGCGCGGACGTTCGCACGCTGATCAGGCGGATATTCGATGAGGATGCGCGCCTTGCCATCATCGGCGTCGCCGATGGCGGCCGTGATCGAGTACACCCGATCAAGATCCGCTTCCAGCTGCGCGACGATGGCGGGGAACAGGCCCGCGCTTCCGGACTGCCGGCCGCTCAGCACGAGGGTGCGGTCGCGGGGCGACTCCGGAATGGGAAGGAAGGCGACCGGGTGCGCGAACACTTCGACACGCATGATCGGAGGTGGGAGCTGTCGGCGCTGGAAGCGGCGAAGCAGATCGTGCACGTGGTCGTACTCGCCGACGCCCGTGGCGATGCAGGACTCGTTCGGTCCCGCGGCAAAGGCGTTGACATGGAGGAGCGTGCTCAGTTCGCTGCCTGTCTGAGGGTGACGAACCGAAGCGAGGCGAGCACAGGAGAGGGTTGGAGACTGTTGGGAGGGCCCCCAGCCGACGATCTGGAACCAGACGCTGCGGGGGTGTGGGCCGCCGTGATAGATGTGATGAGCGACGGGCTCGTCGGCGGTCGGTGGCGTTGGACTTCCGAGGTTGATGAAGTCGCAGATTCCGAAGTAGTCAGTTGTTGTCATCGAAGTACGCTCCCGTAAACGGCGGAGTCGGCCCGTAGGCGCGGCTGGGAACATGGGACTTCACGATCGCGACGATCGCACGGTGTTGATGAACGATGGGATGAGTCATGGGTTGATCTCCATGTTGCCCGGTCGGGCAGGGATATGGTGCGGGGACAGAACCGGTCTGTTCCTAACCGTTGGTACGCGTCGACTGGTCGTGTGGATGCAGGCCGGTTGCGGCGTATGTGCGACCATCGTGTTCACGCCGCATGAAGGTCCGCGCGTCGGGACATCCGACCATCGGTGTCATCATGAGTTACGAATCGTGAGAGAAGTCACGAAGGAGTGCTCGATGCATCACAATTGTCTCGGCGGACAGCTGTGGCGCCGTGAGGTGATGCGTCGCCAGTATGGCATCACCCCTTGCGCGCACGCGGCGGGTCATGCTTCATTCATCGGTGTGATGAACTGATGAATGAGGAGAGAGCACATGACATCCACCAATCAACCCGCCGGCACCGTCCACATCGGAACGGTGAAGGCA
>JAGRIN010000310.1 GCA_020443245.1 Pseudomonadales bacterium | reverse complement strand
CCGAGGTATCCGATGGGAGTTGCTGCCATAACCTGATCATACGCTCGAAACGCCCGGTTGTTGCAGCCGTGTCTCACCAGGACGATGCACCAACGCAGGATCAGCTAGAATGGCGTTCCGTTACTGGCCTGGATGAAGATACGCGATGAATATTGAGTTGACACCCGAAGAGGTTCGCGTGATCGGTTGCCTGATGGAGAAGGCCGTCACGACGCCGGATCAGTACCCCCTCACGCTGAATGCGCTCACGAGCGCCTGCAACCAGAAGTCGAGTCGTGACCCGGTGATGAACCTTGGGCAGGGCGCCGTGCAGCGAACGGTACGCCAACTCGAGTCGCGATACCTCGTTGCCACCCGTGAGGGCGCGAGGAATGGGGTAGAAAAATACACGCAGCGCCTTTGCAATACTCAGTTGGCGACACTGAGACTCGATCCCGCTCAATATGCCATCGTTACGCTGCTGCTCCTGCGCGGACCACAAACGCCCGGTGAGTTGAGAACGCGCTCGGACCGCTTGCACAAGTTCGCAGACAACGCAGAAGTCACTGCCACACTGGCTGCGCTGATCGAGCGCGAGGAGGGGCCGGTTGTCGCGCGACTGCCCCGCAAGCCCGGTCGGCAGGACCATGAATACATGCACCTGTTTGCCGGCGAAGTCGACTCGGTGGAGGAAGACCTGGCGACCCGGGCGTCGTCCTCTGCGCCGCGCGAAGATCGTGTTGCCGCACTCGAGCGACGCCTGGAGAAGCTGGAGCAGGCAGTCGCGTCATTAGCGGAGAAGTTGGGCGAACCTGTCGACCTCGGACACGACGACTGATAGTACGGCCGACATCCGCTCCTGATCCTGCAGTCATCGGCCTTGCGCCGGTCGAGAAATTCGCATCGTTTGATGCATCACCTGATGCGTATGCCGCATCTCGTTCACGCCCGACCTCGGAGAAATGAATCTCGCTCAAGCGACACGGCAATCGGGGCACTAATGGTCAATATAGGGATTGGCGCGCAGCCGCTCTACCGCGAGTTCGACGAACGTGCGGATTTTTGCATTCGCCTGCCGCCCCTCGAGGTAGACGATACTGACCGGCAGCGGTTTGGTCTCGTAAGCGCGAAGAATGCGTTTCAATGTGCCGCGCTTCAATTCCTCGCCGACCTGGTAGGACATGAGACGGGTGATCCCCAGTCCACGCGTCGCTGCCTCAATGGCCGCACCGTTCTGGTTGCATTGGAGGCGCGGCGTGAACTTCACGGTCTCGATGCCGCGCGCTGATTCAAAGCGCCAGGCGGGCGTGGCTTCGACCGTGGAGGCCTGGATGATTTGATGCTTTGCGAGTTCGGATGGTCGCCTGGGTGTACCGTGTTGCTTCAGGTAGTCCGGCGAGGCACACACAACGCGCTGCACGCTACCGACCTGCGTGGCATACAGGCTCGAATCCTGGAGCTCGCCAATGCGGATTGCGACATCGAGTCCTTCGTCGAGGATGTTGCTGATGCGATCGTAAAAGTACGTGCGCGCTGTAACTTGCGGATTAACCTGCAGGTACTCCGTGACGATCGGCACGATGTGTTTTTGCCCGAACAGTACTGGCGCGGTCACTGAGAGAATGCCCCTCGGTTCGGCATAGCTGCCTGACGCGGTGGCCTCGGCCTGCTCAACTTCTTCGAGGATGCGTGTGGTGTCTTCGAGGAAGCGAGCACCGGCATCAGTAAGGCGGACGAGTCGGGTGGTTCTGTTGAAGAGGCGAACCCCGAGGCTGGCTTCGAGCTGCGCGACCGAGCGGGTCACCGCGGGCGCCGACAGCCCGAGCGCGCGACTTGCGGCAACAAAGCTCCGGCTTTCGGCCACCTCGACGAAAACACGCATTGCTTCGAATTTATCCATTGGTTTGTTCCCGGGTCGGCCACTTCTTCTATTGCCTAAAATGTAATAGTCAATTGCATTTATGTCTAATTATTTGTCATTCCGTTAACTATAAGCTGGGTCCTCCAATCACGAATCACCAAGGAGTTCACCATGTCTCGTATCCCCACGCCGGCCACTATCGCCGCCGCGCCAGAAGCGTCCCGGAGCGCGCTCGACGCCGTCAACAAGCAGCTGGGCAGCGTGCCCAACATGTTTCGCATCATCGCCAACAGTCCGAAGACGCTGGAAGGCTACCTCGCCCTGAATGGCGCGCTGTCCCGCGGTTCGCTGGACGCCAGGACGCGCGAGCGGATCGCGCTGGCCGTTGCCGAGGTAAATGGCTGTAACTATTGCCTTGCCGCACACACCTACCTTGGAACCAATCTCGCGAAGCTCAGTGCCGAGGAGATCGAAGCCAATCGACGTGGCACCTCTACTGACCAGATGGCGGCAGTCGCCGTGCGTTTTGCGGTGAACCTAACCCGCAATCGCGGCAAAGTTGCTGACGGGGACGTGATGGCGCTACGTGACGCGGGATACAGCGACGCCGAGATTGTCGAGATCATCGGCCACGTTGCGGTCAATACGCTGACCAACTACATCAATGAGGCACTGGGGACAGGGATCGATTTCCCCACCGTCAACGCGTTGGCTGCCTGAATGCCCATTCGGGGTGGCCATCGCCACCCCTTTTTTTTAAAGGAGCGTAATGCATGGTCTATCCAAGCGACATCGCGTTCACCGAGAGCGTCAAGGCGATCCAGGAAAGGAAGCAATCACGTGAGGCATACGCCCGCTTGGAGCGCGACAACGGTTGGCCTACCGAATTGACGCCTGACCTTTCGCACTTTGTTGCCGCGCAGACGAGCTTCTTTCTCGGTACGGCCAACCACGCGGGACAACCCTACATTCAGCATCGCGGCGGTCCGCCCGGATTCCTGCATGTCATCGACAGCAGAACCCTTGCGTTTGCCGACTTCAAGGGCAACAGGCAGTACGTTACGCAGGGCAACCTGGCAGAGAACCCGAAAGCGTTCCTGTTTTTGATCGACTATGAGAGCCGTGTTCGGATCAAGATATGGGGCAGTGCAGAAGTCCTTGAGGACCAACCGGAACTCCTGAAGCGATTGATGCCGGGTCAGGGCACCTACAAGGCCCGTGGAGAGCAGGTGATCCTGTTCAACGTCGAGGCCTGGGACCGCAATTGCCAGCAACACATTCCGCGCAAGATTGATCGGGAACACGTCGAAGCCTTGATGGCGGAGCGCGACCGACGGATCGAAGCGCTCGAAGCGCAAGTGCGCTTGTACGAGCGCGAATAGGCGCGCCCGATCACGATTGCACCCTGCAGCTACATCCATTACTGTCGCGGGTCATTTGGCAAGGCGACCTGGAACGATCAGTTATCGCTTGAGCGCATCAGGACTGTTGTATGGATGTCGATGGAGAATGGATCAACCAGAACGGATCGATTCTGGAAATCAAGGTTGGGGAAAGTGGCGAGATCAGTGGCTGGTATTGTTCGCGCAAGGGGCGTGCGGCAAGCGGGAAGCGTTATCCCTTGTCGGGCGTGAAGAGCGACGAGTTACTGGCCTTTCACGTCAACTGGAAAGACGATGCGCAGGATATCCATGCAATCACGTCATTCACGGGACGCTGCGTCGAGTCGCCCGAACCCGCAATCCACACCATGTGGATTCTTGCTCGTCAGTATGAAGACGTCGAGCAAACGAGGCCGACGGGCGCCTGGAATGCCTTTCTGACCAATGCCGATGTGTTTGTTCGACGGGATGTCCGTTGAGGGTCCGATGATTCACGTCCGACTGCATTGGTGCGCTACATTGCGAGGAACCAGAGAATAGCCCCAACGCCATACCCGATTGCGGTCCCCCTGTCTCCGGACCCATCCCGCAACCCCTGATCCAACGAAAGCTGCGGATCAACACCTCGCAAGCTCCGAAGCAGTATCGGCACCTCGAACACCGAAACGCTGATCGCTTTGGCGACGACAATCGCCAGCAGCA
>JAGRIN010000309.1 GCA_020443245.1 Pseudomonadales bacterium | reverse complement strand
AGGCAGCCGGCATGAACAGCAGCTCGCCGTCACAGGCGACATCGGCAAGATCGAAACTGCCGTGCCCGGCGATGAACTTTACGTCAGCAATCGCAAGCGCGGCGGACACGTGGTTGTTCCGGTGCGCCAGGATCCTCGGGTCCGGGAGCAAGGCTTTCACCACGGCGCGAGCTACCTCGAACACCTCGGGTTCATCGATGCGATCCAGTCCGGCAAGCCGGCCGCTGTGACCACACGGGACGGACTGAGATCAGTTGCGATTGGCCTTGCAGCGCAAGCGTCGATCGATTCAGGCCTGCCGATCCTGATGCGTCCCGGATCCCGATTCGATTGACGCCATACCGCTCGTCACCGCAATCAGGCCAGTAGCGGCATGATCGCCTTCAGCGCGTTGTCCATACGGTAAGGCGCTGCTGCTTCCGCGACGGACGATCTGTCAAAGTCGCGCCGCTTCGCGTACTCACGAAAGATCCCGACACACTCGTTCGCATCTTCGACGAGCCAGCCGGTTATTTCTGGTGCAATGGCTTCGATCGTTCCGCCCAGGTTTCGCCCCGCCGTGGGCAAGCCGGTCAACTGCGCCTCGATGTAAGCGAGCGGGAACGCTTCTCGATAGTTGGAGATCAGCCAGAAGACGTCGCTGTCGTTGTAGATTTCCGCAAGGCGAGACTGGGTACACTGGCCCTCAAAAATGACCTTGTTTTCGATCCCCTTCTTACGGACTGACCGCACCAGCGACTCTGCATAGTCGCCATCGCCGCAAATGACCCAACGGATGTCCGGTACCTGCTTCGCCAGTTCAGTGAAGGCCTCGAGCATCTCGCCGAACCCCTTCTCGGCCACCACACGGCCGCCGGAGACAATCACGAACGTTTCGGCCGGGATCTTGCGTTCCTGACGATAGTGACTGGTACCAGGCTTGAACACGCGAGAGTTGGCACCCATGTTCAGCACTTCGATCGATTCGATGCCAGTTTCTGCGCGGAACCTGGTACGCATATCGTCACTGACGGCAACAACGCGACGCGCCATCTGGCAGGCACGGCGATGCGCCGATGCAAAGCCGAACAGACGACGTACCATGTTGGCTGGCGTGCCTCGATAGAGACTTTCGATCTCGAGCCCATGCAGCAATACCACGCATCTCGCCAGCGTTGCACGATCGAAATACTTGCCCGCAACGATGGTCGGGGCTGCCTCGTTCAGGATGATGGCATCGAATTGTTTAAGGTCGACGGCAGCGAGCGCACGTCGATAGGACAGGAACCAGAACTTCGGCAGCACTTCAACGTCGTGGAACACGACCCCGGGCACCGCCTCGCGTCCCGCCAAAGCCCGCGTCATCACATGTACTTCAATCCCCTGCTCGGCGAGAAATGTGGCAAGTTGGGCGCCCACAACACCGACACCGCCCAGGTATGGGGGAAACTCGTGACTGAAAATCAGGATTCGGCGCTTCATGCCGCCTTATCTTCGGGCGCGCTCCCGCGACTGTCCACCTTTGTGGCTCCGGCGGCGTTTCCCGCCGCCCGTCGGAACAATACGACGGACGGTGGTCCGCCACCGTAACTCGCCCCTCATTTCGTGTCTCATGTCCAAAGGAAAACGACAGGTGACAACTATGAGATATCCCCTCAATCCCGTCAGTGCATTGCTCGCGGTCGTGGTACTTTCGCTCGCCGGGTGCATGACCTACGACCCCTACACCGACGAGAAGAAGGTGAGCAACGCGACCAAAGGATCAGCGATCGGTGCGGGCATCGCCGCGGTGGGTGCAGCGATCGCAAACAGGGACGACGATGCACGAACGAGAAACGAACGCATCCTCAAGGCTGCTGCTGTCGGTGGCGCGATCGGTGGAGGCGCGGGCTACTACATGGACCGCCAGGAGGCGAAACTGCGTGCAAAGCTGCGAGACTCAGGGGTGCGCGTGGTACGCGACGGCAACTACATCAACCTGATCATGCCGAGCAACATCACGTTTGAGACAGACAAGGCTGACCTCCGCCCCGAGTTCAAGTCGGTACTCAGTTCAGTTGCCGAAGTCCTCGATGAGTACGACAAGACTCTCCTCGAAGTCTACGGGCATACTGATTCAACCGGGTCGGAGCAGTACAACCTGCGACTCTCACAGCAACGGGCGCAGTCCGTCGCCAATGACTTGCAGGCGAACGGCGTTGCGACCAGCCGCATCCTCACACGCGGCTACGGCGAGAGCCAGCCGATCGCCAGCAACGATACGCCCGAGGGGCGCCAGCAGAATCGCCGCGTGGAGCTGCTGCTGGTACCAATCACCACATGACCTGACACGTTACCCGCAGCGGGTCCTGGAACCTGCGCCCCGATTATCCCTACTCGACGTGTCTGGATATGATGAATCACGTCCGGCATATTGCACGTCTGTGCAGGAATTTTTGGAGTTTGCATGCGAGAAGTGACCGTTGCCGCGACCCAGATGGCTTGCGGGTGGGATGTACAAGCCAACATCAAGGTCGCAGACCAGTTGGTCCGCGAGGCCGCAAGCCAGGGCGCCCAGATCATCCTCCTGCAGGAACTGTTCGAGCGCGTGTACTTCTGCCAGGAACAACACGCGGATTACTACAAGTTCGCCACATCGGCCGATGAGAACCCGGCGATTGCACACTTTACGAGTGTCGCGAAGGAACTGGGCGTGGTGTTGCCCGTCTCGTTCTACGAGCGCGCCGGCAACGCCCTGTTCAACTCGATCGTCGTGATCGACGCCGATGGGCATCGTTCGTCGATTTATCGCAAGTCGCATATTCCCGACGGCCCCGGCTACAGCGAGAAGTTCTACTTCTCGCCGGGCGACACGGGCTTCATGGTTTTCGATACGCGATTCGGTCGAATCGGTGTTGCGATCTGCTGGGACCAATGGTTCCCTGAAGGGGCGCGCATCATGGCACTCAAAGGTGCCGAAATCCTGTTCTATCCAACCGCCATCGGTAGCGAGCCGCACGATGCTTCGATCAACTCGCGCGATCACTGGCAGAGAACACAAATGGGGCACTCGGCCGCGAACCTTGTTCCCATGGTCGTTTCCAACCGGATCGGCAAAGAGGTCGTGGGAAACTCAAACATCACGTTTTACGGGAGTTCCTTCATCACCGACGGCTTCGGCGCGAAGCTGAAGGAAGCCGACGATCACTCACCCGGCGTAATTGTCCAGACCCTGGACCTGGACGCCTGCAACAATAACCGTCTCGCCTGGGGGGTGTTCCGCGACCGTCGTCCCGATCTCTACGGCCCGCTTCTCTCGAAGGACGGCGGACGTGACTGAGTTCCGGCATTCGCTCTCCGGCTATCGCATGCCGGCTGAATGGGCACCACACACCCGGACGTGGATGATCTGGCCCGAGCGAACCGACAACTGGCGGCTCGGCGCCAAGCCCGCCCAACAAGCGTTCGCAACGGTCGCGCAGGCCATCGCGCGTTTCGAACCGGTGACGGTTTGCGTCTCTGCGGCGCAATACGAGAACGCCGCCGCCCGCCTCGGACCACAGATTCGTGTGGTGGAAATGTCCACCAACGATGCCTGGTGCCGCGATGTGGGACCCACCTTCGTCAGCAACAGTCAGGGCGAGCTACGTGGCGTCGACTGGCATTTCAACGCCTGGGGCGGCCTTGGATCCGGTCTTTACTTTCCCTGGGATCAGGATGACAAGGTCGCGCGGAAGATCTGTGCCCTCGAAGGTATTCGATCGACACGTACCGAGGGCTTTGTGCTCGAGGGCGGGTCTATCCATGTCGATGGCGAGGGCACCTTGCTGACGACCGAAGAATGTCTGCTCAACCCCAATCGCAATCCCGGACTCTCAAAGACCGACATCGAGGCCGCGCTTTGCGCATCACTCGGCGTCGAGACAGTCATCTGGCTGGCGGAAGGCATTTACAACGACGAGACCGATGGTCACATCGACAATATG
>JAGRIN010000029.1 GCA_020443245.1 Pseudomonadales bacterium | reverse complement strand
GCGCGCGCCTGGTCTTCCCATGTCACCTCATCGAACGCGCGGACACGAACTATCCCTTTCTCTTCATCGATCTGGTAGACCACCGGCATCTGCCATCCTCCCTGATGGATCTGGACATATTACAGTCAAACCGCCAATTGCGAGAGAGGGGGGACCCCCGGGGACTACACAGCTCCCGGGGGCTTGGGGGGATAAGGACAGTCACGTCCTTGGGGGTTCGACGTAGATACTAGGGCGCATCCGTTAAGGACAGAAAAAAAACAACAGCGTGAAGGTAAAGATCGTTTCAAGATTGGCGGTCAGCCAACCGAACCGCGTCGCCACATCGCAGGACGCCGGAGGACACGATTCTCGCCGTGATGCCGCCGTGCCCCCGCATGGCGTTGTAACCACCGGGGCCAAGCGCTTCTTCCATCAATGAACACGGATGTGCGAGCCCGGTGAACTCGAACACCGCGCTGCCGGCAGAGAACCATTTGCCCTTCAGCGCGGCAACGTTGAGCCCTCGCACGACGATGTTGCGACGCAATGTCCCTGGTTCAACAGCAAATCCCATGATGCTGCTGACGACATCGATATGTTCGGCCTGGATGAACGTGACTTCGCGTGACGTGCTGCGCGCCTTGAACCGGTCGCCGGTGAGTCCGCTCCCCGCACGCGCTTCCACGCTTTGCGGCATTTGCATGGGCTGCCCGTGCGCGGGTCGCACGCCGATCCATTCGACAGTGCCCACCTGCGGCATTGTTTCAATGAGAGATTCGATGGTTTGCATGACGCGCCATCGTACCACGCGTCAGTTGTGGACCTCGCGCCAATAGATCACACGGTCATGGCCACGGTACTGGCCAAAGGTCACTTGGCGCGTCAACGTGCTGTCGAGCGAGCCGTCTCCATCCCAGTCGAACTGGAGCCACGGCAACGCAGAGAGATCGACGTCCAGTTGCACGTCGCCCGTATTGCCTGCACCAGGCGCAAGAAAAGAGAGGCCGAGGTTACCGCTGATCACAGGGCTGCTGAACAGGACACTGGTCGTCCCGGCGCCTACCGGAATGTTCGAAAGGCTACCGCTCGGGACCGAGTCCGGTGTGGTGTTGACGCTACCTGCAAGCGCGGTGCAACCATCCGCGGTGTTCGTGGCATAGCCTCCGCCGGAAAAGTATTCCGCGCGCGCGGTCACCGGCAAGTCGGCGGTCTCCGGGCCGAACGCATTCGCGACCATCAGCCTTCCATAACGAACCTCGATACCCGTCGGGTTCGCCGTGACTGGTATGCCTGCGGCGCCAATGCCGTCAGTGGTCTCGACAATACCGCTGATCGAGACAGCGAGGTTCGATGTGAATGGGCCAACGACGGCCGCGCTATTTCGCGTGTACGTGAACGCATCAAGAATACCGGGCGAGAACGCCATCGTGCCGTCGCCGTTCGGGGTCAATACGGAAGACGCGGGCGCCACGCTCACCGCAAGGCCGTTACCCGCATCGCTCGAAGGGTAACCCACCGAGATTTCGCCGGCGGTGAGATGCGCGAAGGCGCCCTGGTAGTTCTGCAATACGACGCTGTCCGCGGCGTCCCGTGGGGAAATCGTGAAGGCCGGGACGATGTTGAAGTCGAACGATTGTCCTGAATAGGAGAATGTTCCGCACGCCGGCGCGAAGGCGCCATCCTCGTCCTTCACGATCGTGAAATGATCGGGATAGAAGCGTCCCACCGGTCCACTACCGACAACCATGCGCGCCGTGCGTGTCGCGCCTGCGCCAAGGTAGTTGCCATCGGTCACGGCTGCGTCGATGGCAATCACGCCAACCTCATTGAAGTGGTATGTCGACGTCGAAGACCCGGCAGAAAAGGAGGACAACAACGTCGATGCACCTGCAAGACCGGGATCGTTACCCCCGGCTGGCAGCGACAGGCTGCTGGCGATTGTGACGGTCTCGCCTTCGTTGCCGAACGACGCCGCCGCCAGGTTGTCGACGAGATCCGACGGCGAGTCGGCGATACCGTCGCTCGCCGTTCCCCCTGACGAACCGTCGTCATCGGCCGCCTGATAGCGGACCCCCGACACCGTGACATCGAAGTCGGTGCCGGCAGAGACATAGGTCGCGCCACTACCGGTCGTCGCGCCAGGATTACCGGCTGCCACCACGCGTAGCGCAAAAGGTCGTACAACCCAGGGCGCGTTGCTTGCACTGCTTGAAATTTCGAGCGGCGCGCCGTTCTGGTCCAACGCGAAGCCGCTGGTGTCATCCAGCACGTTGAGCGTGTACTTGCCGACATCACTGGTGC
Source organism: Pseudomonadales bacterium (assembly GCA_020443245.1). GTDB lineage: Bacteria > Pseudomonadota > Gammaproteobacteria > Pseudomonadales > Azotimanducaceae > JANQJA01. The sequence continues at coordinate 12,915 of JAGRIN010000029.1, read as the reverse complement.
CGAGCGAGACGGTCGCGACACCTGCGATGAAGTCCAGGTCGACGTTGTTCGAGCCCGGCTGCGCATTCGGCAGCGAGGCAAGGGTCGTGGCACCGGTCATCGATGGCGCCGACCCGCCCGGGTCCTCGACATCCCGTGTGACCCATGCCTTGAGCGGCTTCTGGCCGGCATAGCCTGAGGCAACTGAACAGTTGCCGGTCGATGTGTCGCGGCGATAGAGGGACACCTCAAACGCGTGGGGCCTCCCGGCAATCACGTCGTAGCCCAGCGAATCGGCCGAGGTGATCTCGAATCGGTTGTCACGGAAACTGACCAATGATGAGACAACACTCAGTCCGTTCGTTGAATCAGCCGCCGTCACGGTCGTGTCGTCCGCGTGCGTATTCGAGAGCGTGAAAGTCACCTCACCCATGTCGCCAGCGACGAAGGTATACGTGGCCATACCGTCATCGGCGGAGGCATCCGAGAAGGGTCCGGTCGCGCTCGTTGACCAGGTGCCGTGTCCACTGCTGGTCGCAAGATCAACCGTGCCGGTATAATTCGTGACGGCATTGCCTCCGCCGTCCTCTGCACGAACCGTGACATCGTACCCGCTGCAAGTACTGGCGCTGCCGGTACCGACGTCGATCGCGAGTACAAGTGACGACGCGACTTCGAACACCGACGACGCCTCGTGGCGAACCGTCCCCTCTTCTCCTTCGTCAGCGCCCGTCATCAACGTCCAGTAGCCGCTTGATGCGTTCGAGGGCAGCGTGTACGCGTACTCATAAAGCTTCTCGGAAGCGCTCGGGTATCCGCCGGTCGTGATCTCGGTCATCGGATCTGTCGTGACCTGCATGACAGAGTTCGGGTCTTCAATACCCAGGTCGGCAGCCGAGATATCGAACGCGCCGAATGGATCGCTGACCCGGGCTCGAACGTAAACGGTATCCCCCGGCTCGAAGCTCGCCACGAGCGAGCCGCCGGGCCAGGGCGCATCATACGTTTCGATGCTCTCGACATTGATGGCAGTATCTGTCGGGAATTCCACGTACGAGTGCGTGCTGCCGTCGGAAGGCTTGAGATCGAGTAGCTGGAATCCGGAGCCTGAATTGAGTCGGACCGACACCCGGATTTCTTCCCCCGCCTGCAGGGTCGACGGCGCAGAGCCCAGGATGTTCACATCGAAAGGAATCAGGTCGTAGCCAGTATTCGTCATGTAAACGTTGTTGAAATCTTCTCGGGCGATGGTGCCGGATGACGAGCCGCTGATGGTGATGGTGATGTCGCGCGTCGTGTTCTGGTACAGGCGCCGGACATAGAGCCAGGTCCTGATCTCGGTTGCACCGTCGTCGATGGTCAGCGGCTTCTGCAATACGGGCGCCAGCGCCCACGTGGTTGTGGTGCCCTCGAAGAAATAGGTATTGCCTTCATCAGTAGTGGGTATCACGCGACTGATGTCGCCGCTGTGGAAATACAGGTTCTTGATCACGTCGGCGAGCGGTGCCCCGCTCAGCACGGTCGTGACGGTCGGCGCGGCGAGCAGCACATCATCGTCTCCGCCCGGGTTGTCGACCGTCGCCGTGACATCGAGCGAACTGCCGCCTGCCAGGATGCCGATCGTGTACTCGTAGACGATCGTAACCGAGCCGTTTGCCGGGACCTGGATGCCTGACACGTCCAGCAATCCGGCACTGTTCGCGCCGCCCGACACATTAGAGTTGTCAGTAGCGCCGGCCGGCACACTCACGATCGTGAAATTGGTGACGCCGGCAGGCATCTCCGCGGTCACTGCAATGTGCTCGGCCTCCGCGCCGCCGGTCTCGGTCAGCGTAATGGTATAGCGGATCACATCGCCGGTTTCGGCATCGCCGCCGTTCACATCGACCGGCTGGTGAGTGGATGTCGACAGGTCGACCTTGACCGGTGCAGCCGGGCCGCTGTTAGACAGGCACTTCTCGCTCCGGATATTGAGGTTCGACGTGCTCCACGATTTCCACGACGTCGGTGCCGAAGGTTGCCGGAACCGAACGGACGTGCCGCCGTCGCAACACCCTTCGAAACCAATCAGTTCCAACGTGTGCCATCCCTGGGAAAGGGAAATCGTTCCGTCAAAGGTCTCGGCCGTGTTGCTCCAGCTCAGGTTCCACCAGCGGTCTTCATTCCAGGCTTCTTCGAGCGGAATACCGTCGACATACATCCCGCCGCCGTAACCGTAGTCACCGCCGAACTGGAAACTCCAGTTGCCGACATTGCTTGCCGTCACTTCAAAGTGATGGCTGGAGTAGAACGCGATGTCGTTGTCATTGTTGGGCGGACCGAACAGGTTCGAGTTGTCGATCAACGTAAAGTCGGTAACCGTGGTACAGCCATAACCTGCTACGGAGTCGTTGCGCGAATAGAATTCTGTCAACGCCTCGGACAGACTGGCCGGATCGACGGTCGAGTATCGTGTGTGATACTGCAGTCCCGCTTCCGTGAGTACGGTAATCGGGTCGCTCTGCGTCGCCGCGGAAGGATTGCCATAGTAGAGGTAGATGCGCCGCGTTTCGTTCGCCGTCAGTGATGGAATCAAGAGCAGGATCGTCGCGCTCTCGGTGCCGCTGTCCCAGCTTTGGATAAAGTAGCTGATCTCGTTGCCTGTGATGGCATCTATAAACCGAACGTCGTCGCCGCTCGCACTCCACGTATAGCCGGCATGCAGGCTGGTCGGACCGAGACTCACACGAAACTGCTGGTTAGTCACTGCGCTGCCGCTCGGTTCGTTCACGTCGAACGCGAGGCGGTAGGCCCAGTTGCTGTCCCACCATGCAGCGGACGCCGGCAGCGCGTAGCAGGCGAGCAGGCAGGTCAGGAGAAGGCGGCGCATTTCAGTAAACCCCGACCTCGATGACACGCTCTGCGCGCTCGAAGCCGCTACCGCAAACGCCGCGGCTCGTTAGCGTGAAGTAGTCCTGCCCACCGATCACGTCGACGCGGCAAGAAACCGTCGCGGCGCACGCCTCGAGCCCGGGGTCGACGAACGACACCGAAGGTCCGGCCGAGAAGAAACCGTCAGTGCAATCGCGCTGGCTCGCGAGCGGCGGCAACAACCGGTTCAGCCCGAGTTCGGCGCCACTCTGCGCCGCAAGGTACGCGCGCGTCGATTGCACATCGAACACGACGCCCTCTGCGGAGGTCTGCTCGAGTTCTGCGATGGCGAGACCAACCAGGCCCAGGATGACCAGCACAAAGATGGCAAACGGCAGGCCGAATCCTCGCTGACGGGATGTGCGCTGGTTACGGTACATTTCGCACCTGCACTTCCTGTTCGAGATGAAGGACCTCGCCGTCCACCGCCGCCGAAAGCGCGAGACTGATTACCGCATTACGCTGCTGTGTCGCCGCCGAGTAGGCAAACGACACCGGATCGCCGGCGGACACTTCATCGACCAGTACGTCGCGGGTCGCCCCTGACGGTGGCAAGGCGGCCACAGCATTCCATCCATAACCCGTATACCGGTAGATTCGTGTTGCGCCTGACGGCTGGCAATAGGCCACGGGGTCGCCGACGACGTAAAAGCGGTTGCCGGGTGAATCGAGCGGAAAGCGATGGCTGGCGCCGAGTGAGACAACAATGGTATCGGTCCCGACAGGCACGCTTGCCGTCGCCGCGGTAACCACCGCGGGCGATGCATCGCTCGGCGAGTAGACTTGCGATCCCTCGACGGGATACACCGCGACCCTGCCGCTCAACGTCGCCGTATTGCCGAGCGATACAGCATTGAAGCTACCCGCCGGTGCTGCGAGCGGTACGGACTCGTAATAGCCGCCCCGCAGCACGGGGATGAACTCGATGCAATTGTCCACCGCGTCGCCACCCACGCGAATACTCGCCGGGAGTGCCCCACGCAGGTCGCGCGAGATACGTTCCGAGGCGACAACCATCGCTGTCGCCATCCTCTGACGGGCGGCCGAATCAACGTAACCGCCAACTGTCCCGCCGACAAAGCTCGACACACCGACGGCCAGGATCCCCATGATCACAATGACCATGACGAGTTCGACGAGCGTAAACCCCTGCTGGCGCATGTCAGTAGTTTCCTCGAAACGCCGTAAAGGTCAGCGCCCGCGCATCGGGCGAGGTAATCGTCACCGCAATCGACTTGGCGTCCGCATTGTTTGCAAGACCCAGCGCCGTCCCCGCGCACGCAACCGCAACGGTGACACGAAAGTCAGCATAGTCTGCTACCGCAAAACCGGTCTGCAGCTGCGGCGGCGACTCGTCCAGTCCGTCATAGTCGTCGACATCGTCAAAGGCCGTACGCGTCTCGCCGTCACTGCCGATCGAGCACGCGGACGCGCCGGTGACCGGGGGCATCCCGCCGACCGGCGTCGCCTCGGCAAACCGTTTTCCCAGGATCTCGTCCATATAGGCCTGGGCAAGCAGAACGCTCTTGTGCTGGATGAGCGGGTCCACAGAACGTGACGTGCTGGCGCTGATGCCCGAGACGATCGCGACGATCGCAATCGACAGGACGACGATGGTGATGAGCAGCTCAATCAGCGTGACGCCGCGGGCGGCATCAGGATTCGCAATCGCCTTCATACGCAAACCCCAAACCTGATACACAAACCTTGTACGTCTGCTCACCGACGATGCAAAAGCGGGTCTTGGCCGTATCGCCCTCGGATGAGTAGGTCAGCATGTGGGGAAGCGAGCCGGTCACACCAGCACAGCTTCCGCTCAGCGACGTGGTGCTCCAGTGAATCGTCGTGCCGGCGGCATCGACCTGTCTCGACGAAGACTCGGCATCGTGGGATACGCCAAAGCGGGCGTCGCCACCAACGAGACTGGCAGTAAACGTCACGGGAATGCCGTCGCTTTTCGCCAGCGCAGCCTGCTGGGCAAGCCGCAAGGAAGAAATGAACTGGTTCTTGACGAGGGTCGCGGCAAAGTCGCCTTGTTTGACGAAAGCCGCTCTCGCCGTCACCGCAAGAATACCGATCAGTACCATCACCATGACCAGCTCCACCAGGGTAAACCCGCTTGCGTTTCGCCTCGTGGACTTTCGCCTCGTGGACTCTCGCCTCGTGGACTCTCGCCTCGTGGACATGGCTCGGCTCCCGACCGGATGCCGGGTCCTCACGCCAAGTGAGCACCCGGATCCTGGAGGGCGTCAATTACGGGCAAGCAGTTGCCGTGGTTTCGTCCACATCGGTCGTCGTGGTCGATACGACCGGCGGAGTACCCGGCTCGACACAGATGTAGATGCCGTCACCCGGATCGAAGGAAGCGACGTTCGTCACTGCCGTACCACCGGTGAAGGCAACGCCATCGACAGACACTGCGGAGTTGATACCGCCGGCAGTCGTTGCCGGATAGCCATCCTGGGTCGTTACAGCGGTACCTTCAACCGTGACCGAACTCGCGCCAGTCGACGAGCAGGCACTGTCAACCAGACAGGCCGCATGGACGATACCGACCGAAGATCGTACGGCGGCAGCAACACCTTCCGCGGTTGCGTTTTCAGCTTCGGAGCTGAAATCCGCAAACTTCGGAATAGCGAAGGCTGCGAGGATCCCGAGGATCACGACCACCATGATCAGTTCAATGAGGGTGAAACCCTCGCTACGTTTTTTCATGCTTTTCATATCGGCGCCTCTACACCAAATATTGGGTTAACGTTTTCAGCCTTCGGGCTGCAATCCTTTTATCGACAGGAAACACCTGCGACTTTAGGGGTTTGCTTTTGACAAACCTCAAATGTTGTTCTTGACGACATCGCCCGTCGCCGCGTTGTAGGCAATCGTTCGGGCGACGCCACCACCACCCTGGTAGGTGTACACGCACTCGTTCACCGTGCCGCCAAGGGCGACACCATAGTCAACGGTGGTAGACGTGCCGACACGGGGCGCCTGGTCGATCAGCAATGCATCCCAAACCTCGATGCAACGCGTGACGTTCATCGTCGCCGAATTGTCCGAGCCGGACGTACCGACCGGCCAACCAAGTTGCGACAGGTTCACGTCGCCCCGCCCGAACCCGGGCAGGTCATCGACATTGTCGGGCTTGCCCTTGGCAATCCACTGCGCGTGCGCAAGATTCACGCCGACAGTAAATGCGCCGGCCACGCCGTCTACACTTGCGCGATGCGCGTCGTCAGAAAGGTCCGCAAGCCGTGGCATCACTACCGCTGCCAGGATGCTGATCAGTGTGATGACAACCACCAGTTCGATTAATGTGAAACCGCCCTGCCCTGCTTTTGTGTTCATGAGTACTTTCCAGTTTTTCAGTGATGATTGATCAGTGATGGATCGCCGCCTGCCCGAGGCTCCAGATCGGCAGGAACACGCCCAACGCCAGCACGAGCACCATGCCGCCCATCGCGAGGATGAGCAGGGGCTCTATCGATTCCGACAGCCGGCTGAGGCTGTATTCCACCTCCTGGTCGTAGAAGTCGGCGACGTCATCCAGCAACTCTTCGACGCGCCCTGTCTCTTCCCCGACCGCAAGCATCTGCATGACCAGTGGCGAGAAAATGCCTGATCGCGCCGCGACATTGACCATCGAGTCGCCGCGTTCGATTCCCGCACGCATCGCGGTGACCGCGCGTCCAAGAAACGCATTGCCGATCGCACCGGCAACGAGCACCAACGCCTGGTTAATCGGCAGGCCCGCCGCAAGCATCATCGCGAAGTTGCGCGCGAAGCGTGAAAGCGCGACGAGTTCCAGTAGCGAGCCCACAAGCGGGATGCGCAGCTTCCGCCTGTCCCATTCGAGCCGTCCCTCCTCGGTTGCAATCCACGAGTAGAACGCGAAGATTGCGGCGCCGACGATGAGCAGTACCAGCCACCAGAAGTGGACGAAGAATCCGGATGTCGCAATCAAAATACGGGTCGGCAACGGCAGTGCTGCGCCGAGCCGGTCAAATACGCTGGCGAACGCCGGAATCACCCAGATGTTGACGATCATGAGCGCAATCGACAACGCGCTGATCACCATGAGCGGATAGCGAACCGCCTGCTGAACGCGTTTGCGTGCCTGGCGTTCGAGGTCGAGATTCTCGGCCAGCCGCTTGAACGCCTGGTCGAGCCCTCCGGTGTTCTCGCCGACATGGACAATCGAAACAAACAGGTCGTTGAAGATTCGCGGATGTTCCTGCAGGCAACTCGCGAGGTTCACGCCGCTCTCCAAACCATCGGCAATATCGACCAGCACCCGCTTCAAAGCAGGTGAGCCTGACGACTCCGAAAGGCCGCGGATGGATCGCACGATGGGAATACCGGCTCGCGACAACGCGTACATCTGGCGACAGAAGACTATGAGATCGTCCAGCGCCACCTTTGCATGGGCTTCCTGCCACGATTGGAGTTTCGCCAGGATGTCGACGGGTTCGGCAAACTCTTCGAGGTGCACCGGCGTGATGCCATTTCTGAGGATATTCGCCGCCGCCGCTTCGCGGCTGGATGCCTCGATGCGCCCTTCATGCAGTCGACCGCCATCGTCCCGGCCACGGTAAGAAAATTCCATGGCTACGCGCTCGCTTGTACGGTGGCGACGGCTTCCTCATCCGCCAGCATCTGCTCGTAGCTGCCGTAACTGATATCGGCAGAAATACGGAAGACCTCCTCGAGTGTCGTCTTGCCCGCCCGGGCATCGTCCAGCGCATGCCGCGAGAGACTCTTGAACTGTTTCGAGTGCCTGACCAGCGTGGTCAGCCTGCCATTGTCGCCAACTCGGAGTGCTTCGAGCATCTCCTCATCGAATTCGAGCAGTTCGAAGACGCCCATGCGTCCACGATAGCCGGTGTTGCCGCACTGGTAACAACCATGGCCGCGCAGGAACGCTCCCTCGGCATGGCCGGACAGGGCTTCAAGCCAGACTCTCTCGTTGGCACTCGGCGGTGCCTCCTCGGCACAGTGAGGGCAGACCTTGCGTACGAGTCGCTGGGCAAGAATGCCGGACATCGCGCTCGCCACGAGGTAGGGTTCGATACCCATGTCCATGAGTCGCCACGCGCTCGACACCGCATCGTTCGTGTGTAACGTGGAGAGCACAAGGTGGCCTGTCAGGGCTGCCCGCAGACCAATCTCCGCGGTTTCCGTGTCACGCATCTCGCCGACCAGGATAATGTCCGGGTCCTGGCGCAGCGCCGCGCGCAGTACACTCGCAAAGTCGAGGTCGATCTTCGGGTTGACCTGCACCTGGGTCAGCCGGGGCAACCGGTATTCGACCGGGTCTTCTGCGGTAATGATCTTGACGCCGGGTTCGTTGACTTCGTTCAGCGCGCCGTACAGCGTCGTCGTCTTACCGCTACCGGTCGGCCCCGTGACCAGCACCAGTCCATGCGGTCGGCGGATCAGGTGACGGAACCGCGCGAGCAGGTCCGGCGGCATACCTGTCGAATCGAGGTCAAGAATGCCCTCGGACTGGTCGAGCAAACGCATAACCACCGACTCACCATACTGTACCGGCATGGTGGACAGGCGTACGTCGATCGAGCGTCCCTTTACGCGCGCCGTGAAGCGCCCGTCCTGCGGAATTCGCTTCTCCGAGATGTTGAGCCCGCACATGAGCTTCAGGCGCAAGACAACCGCCGCGCTGATACGCTTTTCCTTGATGACCTGCTCGTGCAGGTGACCATCGATACGCTGGCGAATACGCAGGACGCTCTCGTCCGGTTCGATATGGATGTCCGAAGCGCGAACCGCTACCGCATCCTCGAACACCGATTGCAGCAATCGCACCACTGGTGCGTCGTCATCACCACTACCGACCACCAGATTGGACAAGTCGAACGCGTCGTCAGACAACTGGTCATGCAACTGCTCGGCAAACTGGGAGATGTCGCTCTTGTGGCTGTACACCACGTCGAACGTCTCGAGGAGTTCGCTGTCACGCACGACCGCCTGGTTGAACGGATGCTTCAGGATTCGCGCCAGTTCATCGTAAGCGAAGATATCCATGGGGTCGGACATACCGACCAGCAGTTCGGGCGTCTGCGACAGTACGATCGCGCGATAACGGCGTGCGATGTTCTCCGGCAGGCGTTTGACGGCTTCCGGATCGAACTGGTATTGACGCAACCGGACGAAGGGAATTTCCAGTAGTTCAGAGAGAATGTTGAGCAGCGCGTCTTCCTCGACGAGTCCCATGTCCACGAGCGTTTGCCCGAGTTTTCGCCCGGAGGACTTCTGCTCCTTCAACGCCGCCTGCAACTGAAGTTCGTCGATGACTCCCTTCTGGATCAGCAGGTCGCCGAGCCTGAGTTTGCGTTTCGACTGCAGCATGGCGTTACCGGTAGCTGAGAGTTCTGATTTTCGATGTGACGAACGCCGACAACTGCGCTGTCAGGCCGTCGCTCTCAAGCGCGGCTTTGTAGGCATCGAGCGCTGCACTGATGTCGGTGTGCTCAAGGCCCACCGCATAGCCCAGCAGGTAGTTCGCGTTGTGGGGCGCGAGATCGGCGAGACGTCGATACGCCAGCACAGAGTCGGAAAACCGACCCGCACGCTGGTAGAGCGCGGCGAGCAACGCATGATAAGACTCTGCATCGCCGAGCTTCGGCGGATTGTGTTCAAGCAGGGCGATCGCTTCATCCACACGCGCGCCGCGCAGCAACACGCGCGCCTTCATTTCACGCAGCGCAAACGGCGCCGCGGTATCGACGCCTGCGAGCAGTATCGCAACGTCGCGCCACTGGCCGTCCTGGATGAGCAGGCCGGCGAGAACGCGTCGTGCCTCGTGGGCGTCGGCTTGTTCGCCCAGAAGGTCCGCGAGCGTTTGCTTGGCGCCACGGCGGTCGCCACTGAAGAGTTGCATGCGGACCTTGTCCAGTACGCGCGATTCCACCACGTCGCCCGGGACTCTTGTCAGCGTGATAGCCGGCGCGGGCGCGGCCACCTTCTCTTTTTCCTGCACAACCGGCTTCACCGGTTTTGGTTCGACAGCGACCGGGAACGAGGCCGAGAGTGCGGCGAAACGTCGTTCCAGGCTCTCCGGCCAGTGCACGAGATGTGCAGCCGGGGATGCCACCGGTGCCGGACGAGGTTCCTCGATGACGATGGCCGCTTCGTCTGTGACTTCGGCACTCGCTGTACCGGGTGTGGCGGGCGCAGCGTCGGCTTCCTCGTGGTAAGGCGTCACAACGCCTGCGGGCACCATCGGTTTGTCCTGCAACCAGACAAACGCAGCGGCAAGCGCCGCCGCGATTGTCAGGCCACAGACAACCAGGACAAGTAACCGGGGTCGCGCGGTTGCGCGCGCCGGCTCATCATCGAACAGCGAATAGATTTCGGCAGGTTGCACCTCATCCTTGGCGTGCCACCGAAACTCCTCTGCCAGATTGGAAAATGCACTCACTGATCGCTCCTAGGGAATGTACTGGCTCATGCCACCGAAACGCTCCCGCGTCCCGGCGATGTCGCGACGTACCGTCGCGGCGTCGGCGACCATCGGCCTGATGAGGATGACAAGTTCACTGCGCGTCTGTCGCTCCTGCTTCTGGCGGAACATGTTGCCGACCACCGGCAGACGTCCCAGGCCCGGCACGGACGCAAACTTCTGCTCCTTGACGTTGCGGATCAGCCCGCCAATGACAACCACCTGGCCATTGTTGGCGCCGATAATGCTGTCGGTTTCTCGTATCGTGCTGAACGCGAGCGGCAGTGTGAGATCCCTGTCACCCAGCGACACCACCTTTGTCTGGTCGGAGACTTCGCTGACCGACGGGTGGACATGCAACGTGATTCGACCTTCTTCACTGATTTGCGGCGTCACGTCCAGCGCGATACCGGAGAAGAACGGCGTCAGCTCGACATCAGTGTTCGTGGTATCTGAACTGTTGATGTTGTTGTTCTGGTCCACGCGAATTTCGGTGACGAAAAACTCGTCGCTGCCGACCTTGATGACGGCCTTCTGGTTGTTGACCGTCGCGATGCGCGGGCTGGACAGCACCTGTACGTTGCCCTGCGTCGACAGCAGGTCGATGAACAAACTGAAGTCCGAGGTTTGCAGCGCGGCCGAGAACACACCCTGAAGCCCGGGGTTCGTCACCGTTTGCCCGGTCTGGGCCAGATTCAGCAGACGTGTCGGGTTACCCGACGCATCGACATGTTTGGCAGAGAGTTCACCGATTGCGGCCCAATCGATACCCTGGTCGTGTCCTTCGTTCAGGATGACTTCGAGGATACGCGCTTCCAGGACCACCTGGCGCTGCATGATCAGTTCAGTCTTGCGCAAGTATTCTTCAACAGCCCGCAACTCATCCGGCATCGCACGCACGACCAGCATGCCGGCGTCGGGGGTCGTCACGACGGCGCGCCCTTCGCCCTTGCCGACGATCAACGAAAGCGTCTGGTCCAACTGGCTCCAGAAGTCGGAGTCCGTTTCCGTCGTAATGCGCGTGCCGACGAGGCCGCTGCTGCTCGACTGCTGGTTGCCGGCATTCGGTGAAGACAGGTTGCCGCGCGTCGAACCACCGGTTCGGGATGTCGGCCCCGCATTTGTCACCTGGCCTGCACTGACCTGGATTTCCGAACCGCCCCTGCGCTTGATGTTCAGATAGTTGAGCTGGTAGACCTCGGTCCGCATGCCGCCGGGCAGGATGCGATAGAGACTGCCTTGCTTCTTGTAGTCGTAGCCGTAAAGGTCACGCACGACATGAAGCACTTCATCGACTGTCACCGACTTGAGATCGAGCGTCACCGCACCGTTGATCTCAGGACTCACCACCATGTTGTAAGGCGTATCCTTGACGAGCGACTGGAAGAACTCGCGCGCCGGCAGGTCCTTGACCGACACATCGAATCGTTCCGAGGACGGATCGTAGGTATCGAGCGCATTGTCGAGCGGCGGCAGTAACGCATCGGTCACTTCCGAGGGCACGCCGGGCCTCGCCTCGCCCGTCGTTTCGAGAACGTCGGCAAGCTCCTTGTCGATCTGGCGCAGGCCCGTATCGTCGCTCAGCTTCGGCGGCAACGAACTGCAGCCCCCGAGAACGAAGAGGGGCAACACCAGTGCGGCGATTTTCATGTCTTTTACTACCGTCATCATTGTCACTGTTTAACGTCAGGTAACGCGGACTTCTTTAATAATCGGGTCTTTCCTTCCGCGATGAGCGACACGCTGCCTTCATCGATGCTCGCCACCGTGGCCCCGCCAATCTCGTCACCCACATGCACCCGCGTGCCGTTGATCACCGCAACGCGGCGGAATGGCGAGATCAGCACCGAGTCGAGGCGCAGCGAGACTTCACCCGACGCTCGCGTCAAGCTCCCCAGCAGCACGACCGGTGGACGCGTAGGGTCGGTCATCACGGGGTCGGCACTCGCGACCGCAACACATACGAGACTCATGCCGAAGAACCCGAGGCGCCATACGAGCGTCTTCCAATCACCTGACCTAAACACCTAACCACTCCTTATCCATTCCCAGGGTTTCGACAATCAGTTCGACGCGCGCCCGCGGATATTCATCCACCTTGTAGTCGAGCCGCCTGAAGATCAGGCGCGCACCGAGCGATTCGAGGTTCTGCAGGTATCCCAGCGTGTCGAAATATTCCGCCGAGAAGACCATCCGCACCTGGTGTCGATAGAGACTGATCGTTGCGCCGTCGGCGTCAGCATTCCCGTCGCCGAAGACTTGCTCCACCGCCAGGTTTTCCAGTTCGATGAGTTCGACGCCGCGGCTCTGTTTCAGCACCTGCTGCAACAGGTCCACCATCTCGCGCGGGCGAACCAGTTGTGCGACCACGCCATGCAACTCGTCCTCTTGCGAGGCGATCTGCGTCTCGAGTTGCGAGTTTTGCAGGCGCAGTATGTTATTGGGGTCGGCTTCGATCTCCCGGCCAAGCGCCTCGAGCGTGGCAGTCAACGTGTCCCGCTTACGCGACGAATCCGCCAGTTGCTCCGAGTAGGCATCTCCCTTGGTGATCTGCGATGACCAGTAGAGTT
>JAGRIN010000308.1 GCA_020443245.1 Pseudomonadales bacterium | reverse complement strand
AAGATTTCCGAAGACCCCCGTATTGATCCGCGCATCAAGGCGATCATGGGTGCGATGGATATGCCGGAGGCGGGTGACGTGCCGAGCCGTGGCGCGATGCTCGAGGCAGCGAACTCCGAGGAGGCGAAGCAGCGTTGGGAGGGCACGCGCGCCATGATGGAAATGTGCGACAACGAAGACGTGGCGCCCTCGGCAGGACTTCGGGTTGACGAGCATCACGTGACGTCACAGCCCGACGGCAACACGATCAATATTCGTTTCATCCGCCCTGACAACGACAGCGTTGTCCCGTGTGTCTATTACATTCATGGCGGCGGGATGCAGGCGATGTCGTGCTACGACGGCAATTACCGCGCGTGGGGCAAGATTATCGCTGCCAATGGCGTGGCGGTTGCCATGGTGGATTTCCGCAACGCTATCTCGCCGTCTTCGGTGCCGGAGGTCGAACCGTTTCCGGCGGGGCTGAATGATTGTGTCTCCGGCGTGAAATGGGTGAAGGACAACGCCGCGAAACTTGCCATCGATCCCGAGCGGATCGTGATTGCGGGCGAGAGCGGCGGCGGCAACCTGACGCTGGCGACGGGGCTGAAACTCCTGCAGGACGGCGATATCGGTATCGTAAAGGGGCTGTATGCGCTGTGCCCTTACATTGCGGGCGTCTGGCCACACGAAGGCAGCGCGTCATCGGTCGAGAACAACGGCATCCTGCTCAGCTTGCATAACAATGCAGGCCGTATGGCATATGGCATTGAAGCATTCGATGCGAAAAACCCGCTCGCTTGGCCGTCATTTGCGACTGAGGCCGATGTGTCCGGATTGCCGCCGACGGTGATCAGCGTCAACGAATGCGACCCGCTGCGCGACGAGGGCATCAACTTTTATCGCCTGCTCCTGCGAGCCGGCGTACCGGCACGTTGCAGGCAGGTCATGGGGACGATTCACGGTACGGAAATCTTTCCGATCTGTTGCCCGGATATCTCCCGGGACACCGCGCGGGACCTCGCTGCATTTGCGATGACGGCGTAGCGCGCCGTCACGGCGCAAGGTGCCGTCGCGGTACCTTGAGCCCCAGCACGACGAGCGCTGCCAGCAGGTAGAAGCCGAGGAAGGTGACAAATGCCGGCTGGTAGCTGCCCGTCACGTCATACATCCAGCCCGCGAAGGGCACGCCGATCACCTGGATTGCCGCCATGGGCGGACGCATGGCACCGAGTACGCGTCCAAAGGAGGCACGGCCGAACACAATGCCGACGATCGCGCCCTGCATCGGTACCATGCCGCCCATGCCGAATCCAAACAGCATCGCGCCGACGAGAAATCCTGCATAGCCGGGTACAAACAGCATGAAGAGTTGGCCGGCGACCTGGAAGGCGATACCCATCCAGAGCGCGTGACGAACATCCCAGCGGTCGACCAGTACGCCGTACACGAGTTTGCCGACAAGTCCCATGGCAGCGCTGGCGGAAGCGATGAATGACGCCTGGACCAGGTCGATACCCATGTCCGTCACGCGCGGCACCATGTGGACCAGGGTTGCGCTTTGTGTGCAAAACAAGAGCCCGATCGTGACCACGAGCAACCAGAAATTCGCCGCGCCGATGAAGTCTCGCGTGCGCAGCGGAGGTTTGGAGGGAGGCAGTTTCGCCACCTCTGTTTCACCGTCAGGCAAAAGCCCGATTTCCTCAGGTCCGGACACGACCAGTCGATAGACCAGCGGCACGACGATCACCATGGTGATGATGCCGTAAGTCATGAAGCCTTCCCGCCAGCCGTAGGTGCCGATAAGCCATGCGCTGATTGCCGGCATCACGACGCCGGACGCGGAGATCCCGGTAGACGCGAGCCCCAGTGCCATGCCGCGTTTCATGACGAACCAGTTCGACACGAGTTTCGCCGTCGAGAGTCCGCCCATCGATCCCGCTCCGAAGCCGATGAAAACCCCCAGTACGAGGTAGAACTGCAGCGGCGTTTCGATGAAACCGAGCATCAGAAAACCGACGCCCATGGAGACTGCACCGGTCATGATGACACGTTTCAGCGGATAGCGATCGAGCGCTCGCCCGATAAAAGGTGCAAGGATGGCGCCCACGACCTGGGTGACGGTGATGCCGATCGACACGCCGAGCCGTGAGTCACCGAATTCAGCGGCGATCGCTTTGAAGAATATGCCGTAGGAATAAAAGAAGAATCCGACCGCGATGAAGTCGACGAAGAACGCAACCGACACCATTCGCCATCCGGGAAAGGAGAGATCGATGCGCTTTTTGGTCAGGGCGTTCAAAAGGTGCGGGGGTCGTTCTCAAAGCAGCGCATTGTACACGCTCCCGACACGACATTGCCTCTAGTCAGCCGCGCCCTCGCGAGAAATCATCCCCGCCTCTCGATAAAGCGCCAGCACAGGCCCTCGAAGCGCATCCAGCTTCGCCTTCGTTTCTGCTTTGACGCGCTGCCAGCGCGGGTCGCCGCGCCACGGCGCGTAGAACGGGTTCTCGTCGATGCCTTGCTGAAAATATCCGAGAAAGCCTTGTGCGAGACCGTCTTCGAGTTCGCGCGCGGCGTCGTCGGTGCGACCCAGCACAAGTAATGGGGCGACGCGCGAGAAGCCGACGCCCCTGGGGCCCAGAATATGGCGCCATTCGTCCAGTCCCAACGCAGTCCTGGCAAGCGCCTTGGCATGGTCGGTTTCGCCGGACTCGTAGAGCGCAACGATGTAGTCGCTGACGATGCCTTCCTGGTAAATCGGTACGCGCCCTGCCTTCAGGTCCGGTGCCGCATTTTCGATGAGTGACTTGACGATCTGCCACTCGCCCAGTTCCATCAGCCGCGACTGGACGACGCCGCTGAATCCCTCGTAGTCGGGTTGGAGGAGCATCACCTGCGATTTTGCAACCAGTTCCGGCCGCGTCATGCGTAGCGCCTGGCCCGACTCGAGAGCGAGTTCCTGGGCGGGATTGTCGAGAGGGACATGTTCCACGTAGTCGCTGAGCAGGCTCCGGTCACCAAAGAGGGTGAGCAGGCGCAGGGCGACGTACGCCTGCCGCGAGTCACTCCGGTTGCCCTGCACAAGGTTGCGCGCGGCGTCGAGGTAACGCGCTGTCGTCAGCTCAATGGTGGCGAGCACGTGCCGGTAGGTCGGGTAGCCGGGATCGAGTTCGATAAGTCGTTTCAGGTTGGCAACAGCCTCGTCGGCGCGGCCCACGTCGGCGAGCGTGATTTGCTGGTTGCCGTTCGCCACCCGATTCAGTGGGTCGAGTGCGAGTGCCTTTTCTCCCAGTGCGATCGCCTGCGCCAGGTTGTCGCCGGGTTTGTTTTCGGTGAGCAACGCCGCGTACCAGATATAGGCGTTCACGTTGTTGGGGTTCAGTTCGATGGCTTTCTGGTAGGCCTCTTCCGCCTTGTCGACAAGACTCGCGTCGAACACGGATGAATTGTGGTAGTAGAGTCCCAGTGTCGCCCAATAGTCGGAATTCTTGTAGTCGAGCGCCGCGGCCTTGTCGAGGGCTTCCTTCGAGATCTCCTGTGCTTTCAGGAAGGACAACGTTCGGTGATTGGTGTACATGATCATCGCCGTCTTCGCGATACCCAGCAGCGGCGGCCCGTACTCCGGGTCCAGCTTGCTTGCGGTGCGGAAGAGTTCGAGTGCTCGGCGCTCTTCTGCCGTGGTGCGTTCGTAAACCGCGCTCTGTGCGCGCAGGAAGACGTCGTGGGCCTCGGGGTTGGAGGTCTTCGAGGCAGCAAGGCTGGTCTCGCCGCTATCCAGCAATGTGACTTTCATCGCCAGCGCGACTTCCTTCGACACCTCGTCCTGGAGATCGAAGATGTCCGCGAGCTCCCGGTCGTAGGTCTTCGACCACAAATGGAAGCCGTCGCGCGCGTTGATAAGCTGCGCCGTCACCCGGATCTTGTTACCGGACTTGCGTACGCTGCCTTCGAGGACGTTGCCGACGTTCAGCGCATCACC
>JAGRIN010000307.1 GCA_020443245.1 Pseudomonadales bacterium | reverse complement strand
GGCTTCGTTGTTGCTGACGGGCGACTGGTGGCGACAAATTTTCACGTTGTCGACCAGGAGCTGGACCGTGCTCGAAAAGAACACCTCGTGGTCTTCATCGGGTCGGGACAACAAGTGGAGTACCGCACCTGCGAAATTGCCGCTCAGGACGAGCACCACGACCTGGCCTTGCTCCGGTATGGCGGCACGCCACTGCCGCGCCTCGAGCTCGGCGACTCGAGCGCCGTTCGCGAGGGTTCGTCTATCGCGTTCACCGGCTTTCCGATTGGCGCAATTCTCGGCCTCCACCCAGTGACGCACCAGGGAATCGTCTCTGCCCTTACGCCCATCGCCATCCCGGCGCGTGACTCGCGCGAGCTAACCACCACCAGGATTGCCGCCCTGCGCGAGCCGTTCGAGGTCATCCAGCTGGATGCGACCGCCTACCCAGGCAACAGTGGCAGCCCGGTATACCTGCAAGACACCGGGGCAGTCGTCGGCGTAATCAACCAGGTTTTCGTCAAGGGCAGGAAAGAAAACGTGTTACGCGATCCGAGTGCGATAACATATGCTATCCCTGCGCGGTATCTTCGCGATCTGATTGAACGACTGTGACGGCACGCGCTCATGCTTCGCGACCGTTGCCTGTCGCGAATAAGCAGTCCCCACCGAGGTCGATTTACTAGGACCCGCAGCTTGACCTGACCGCGGCGGCGGCCATCAAGGCGATACGCGGCGGCAATTCCAACGAAAGCAAATCAATCGATCAGTGAGCACGATGGCCTACCTGCTGCACCATACCCTGTTCGATACTGCCGCGCGCGCACCGCTCCAAGACCTGCTTATTCACGACCGACACGGTGCAGTGAGTTCCGCCGTGTTCGCCAACGAAGCAACGGCATTGGCGCGCACGCTCACAGACCTCGGGCTGCAGGTCGACGAGCGCGTGGCGATATTCCTTCCAAAGGACCCAGTCTGCTCTTACGCGTTCTACGCGGTCAGCGCCGCCGGGGGCGTGTTCGTACCGGTAAACTCCGTTCTTAAGCCGCAACAAGTTCTGCACATACTCAACGATTGTGGCGTGCGCATCCTGCTCACGAGTCCGGAACGTGCACGTCACCTGCAAACCGTCATGGCCGACTGTCCGACGCTGCACCACGTACTCCTAAGTGAGCCGCCGACCGCCGACTTCACCTGCCCGATTTCATACAGCGTATGGCAGAACGCCACCGAAACGGTTCCATTCACGCCACCGCGGCGAACCGACAATGACATGGTCGCAATTCTCTATACTTCTGGTAGTACCGGTCGCCCCAAAGGCGTAATTATTTCGCATCGCAACATCGTCGAGGGAGCACGCAGCGTATCGAGTTATCTCGACATCACTGCGCATGACCGCTTGCTCGCAGTGCTGCCGTTCAGCTTCGACTATGGACTCAATCAACTCACATCAGCGGTACTGCGAGGTGCATCCTGCGTCTTGCTCGATTACCTGCTGCCGCGCGACGTGATTCGCGCTCTCGAACGCCATGCAATCACCGGGCTCGCGGCGGTACCACCGTTGTGGGCACAATTAGCGCCGCTGGATTGGCCGCCCGCGGTCGCGCGAAAACTGCGTTACATCACCAATTCCGGGGGCGCCATGCCCGACGGTGTACTGACTCGCCTGCGGAAAAAGCTGCCACACACCCGACCTTTCCTCATGTACGGGCTAACTGAGGCCTTCCGCTCGACGTTCCTGTCACCTGATGATCTCGACGCCCGCAGGGGCTCGATGGGTAAGGCCATTCCGAACGCGGAGATTCTGGTCGTTCGCCCCGACGGTGCGCCCGCCGCGATAAACGAACCGGGAGAACTCGTGCATCGCGGCGCCCTCGTCGCACTGGGCTATTGGAATGACCCTGAGCGCACAGCACAACGCTTCCGCCCGGCGCCAGGACGCCCACAGGGCATAACCGTCACGGAGCTGGCCGTATGGTCGGGCGACACTGTCCGCCGGGATCAAGATGGCTACTTATATTTCGTCGGGCGCAATGACGCCATGATCAAAACGTCCGGATATCGCGTCAGCCCCGAGGAAATCGAAGAAATAGTTTATGCCGCCGGAGGTGTAGAGACGGTTGCTGCCATCGGTGTCCCTCATGCCACGCTCGGTCAAGCCGTCGTCGTCGTCGCCAGCGCCCTGCCTGGCGATTCCGTAAGCGAGACCGACATCGTAATAACCTGCCGCAAGGCGCTGCCATCCTACATGGTGCCGGCGCACGTCGTCGTGACCGACGATCTTCCGCGAAATCCGAATGGAAAAATCGACCGCAACGCATTGATCCAACAGTTTGCGCACGTGTTCGACCAGCAGGAGGATACGCCTTGAATGCTCGGTCCGCGGAACACGTCAGGCTCGCCACGCTCGAACAGCGCGATGGCGAGCTGCTGGTCAACGAGATCCCGGTCACGCGTCTGGTAGGACGAGTAGGGCGCACGCCTTTCTATGCCTACGACCGTAACCTGATCGCCGCACGAGTTGCCGAACTGCGCGCGGCTTTGCCACCACGCGTCTCGCTGCACTACGCCATTAAGGCGAATCCGATGCCAGCTGTCGTTGGGCTCCTATGTGATTTGGTTGACGGGTTCGATGTCGCGTCTCACGGTGAGATGCTGGTCGCACTGAACGCTGGAATGTCACCACGCGACGTAAGCTTCGCCGGTCCGGCCAAGCAGGAATACGAGCTGCGCGCGGCCGTTGCGGCCGGCATCTGCATCAACTGTGAATCCGAGACCGAGCTTGCACGGATCGCACATTTCGCCGACGAACTAGCCGTCAAAGCCGAGGTTGCATTGCGCGTGAACCCTTCATTCGAGTTGAAGGGTTCCGGAATGAAGATGGGCGGCAGCGCACGCCAATTCGGCATCGATGCGGAGCGGATTCCGTCCGCCATCGAAACCTTGCATGGGGCTGGCCTCCAGTTCGCCGGACTGCACATTTTCTGTGGCTCGCAGAATCTGAATGCCGACGCCATCGTCGAGGCCAATCGACGCACGGTCGAACTGGCGGCGGCTCTCTGCGAGAAGGCATCCACGCGGCCGCGCTACGTCAACATCGGTGGTGGCTACGGGATCCCCTATTTTCCGAGCGACCAGGCGCTCGACCTCGCGCGCGTCGGCACTGGCCTGAAGGAGATGCTGGATGCAGAAATAGCACTGGACGACGTCGAAATCGTAGTCGAGCTGGGTCGCTATCTAGTCGGCGAGGCCGGTTATTACGTCACCCGGGTCAGTGACGTCAAGATTTCCCAGGGACAGGTCTTCGTGATGGTCGATGGCGGCCTGCATCATCACCTTGCCAACTCCGGCAATTTTGGCCAGGTGCTCCGGAAAAACTATCCGATCGTGGTGGGCAACAAGCTTGATCAAACCGCGGCGGGCACGGTTACTGTGGTTGGGCCACTTTGCACTCCGCTTGACCTGGTTGCCGACCATGTCTCGCTGCCGGAGATCGCTGTCGGCGACCTCATCGTAGTCATGCAATCCGGCGCATACGGCGCCACCGCCAGTCCACAGCAATTTCTTGGCCATCCAGCTGCGCCCGAGATACTAGTCTGAATCTACCGCGCCTTCCGTTCACGGCATGCCCTCGGCAAGCTCATGCGCGCCGGCGTCAGGATGGCCCACGAAACGGCGCACCATGGCGCGAGCCGGATGACGATACTCGACAATCCGTTCCAGGCCTGGCAGCCCCTGCTCGGCTACCACGCTACCGGCGTCGACCGCTGCGGCGCCGCGGCGCAACCGATAATCCAGATTCGCGCGGTCCTTAAGCTGGGCCTCGCCAGTGCGCTGGTTCCCGCCTGTACGGTCCCCGCCCCAACGCGCGAATGCGCTGGCTTCACTCAAGACGTTACCATTCAACCGCCCTGCGCCTGCGAGCACCCGCGCTCCGCCAACGAACAGGTTGTCCGCCAGCACCGCCGGAAACTGGCTGCCGTTCCACA
>JAGRIN010000306.1:273-4004 GCA_020443245.1 Pseudomonadales bacterium | reverse complement strand
TGTAGGTACCTTCCGCATCCGGATAGTGTTTGCGGTATACGTCCTCCATTCCCCAGTCGACAAGTTCTGCGAGCCATTCACGCTCCTCGGGCAGAAAGCAGGTCTTGCCTTCGCGCAGCCAGCGTTTCATGTTGTCGGCCCCGATGCCGACGTCAATGTCGAGGGGCGCGACGTTCATATCACCCATGACAATGAGCGGCGAATCCGGGTCGTGGTGGGTGCGCAGGTGCAGGAGCACATCCGCGTAGAACTTTTCCTTTTTGGGAAATTTTTCGGGATGCTTGCGATTCTCGCCCTGCGGAAAGTAGCAGTTGATCACCATGAGTTCGCGGCCGTCCGCCAGCGCGTACTTGCCGCTAATGAAGCGGCGTTGCGTGGCGTCGTGATCCTCCGGAAAGCCGCACTGACTGTCCACGGGGTCGCGGCGCGAGAGGAGGGCGACGCCGTAGTGGGTCTTCTGGCCGTAGTAGTCGACGTGATAGCCCAAATCGTTGACTTCTTCGACCGGGAACTCCTCGTCGGTTACCTTGGTTTCCTGCAGTCCGATGATGGCCGGTTCGTGCTTTTTGATGACCGCGTCCAGTTGGTGCAAACGGGCGCGAATGCTGTTGACGTTGAACGAGACAACTCGCATGAATCCTGTTCCTGTTGCTTGCCGGATCACTCGATCCGGTCGATTTCGATAGTCTTGACCAGCGGGTCCGAGGCACGCCGCAAGTTGAACACCAGGCCTTCGGCAGCCACCCAGGAGCCGATCCGGGCACCCTGGCCGCGAAAGTAGCTGGCGGAAGCGAGGGCAATCTCATCGAGTTGGCCGTCCGTGCGTTCCGGGTCGTGGTGGAACATCACAAGGTTTTTGACCCTTGCGTCCACCGCGAGCTTTCGAACCTGCGAAATCATGGAATGACCCCAGCCGTGCTTGCCGGGCATGTCTGCTTCCTCGTATTGCGCGTCGTGCACCAAAAGGTCCACGCCCTCACAGAATGCAACCCACTGATCGTAGCTGGTCGCCGCGGTACCTGGCGGAAAGAGCTCGTTGTCGGTGACATAGGCGAAGGAAACGCCGTCTTCCTCGACGCGGTACGCGAATCCTCCACCGGGATGGTTGATCGCCTGGCGCTCGGTCCGGAAGTTCCGGTGCGCGAGGTACGCATCGACTTCCGTGACGGTCGACAGCCGCGAGGGCAGGTCAGCCGCCTGCACGGGAAAGTAGGACCCGTCCATCTGGGTGAGCAACGCCTTCAACTCCTGGGCATTGCCCTCCACACCCTGCAATACCTTGATTTCCCTGTCTTTTTGGTAGATGGGTTCGAAAAATGGGTAACCCTGGATGTGATCCCAGTGTCCATGGCTGAGTAACAGGACCAGGGGTTCATCATTGTGCGCCAGACGCAGACCCAGCTTCCGGATTCCGGTACCGGCATCGAAAATCAGGTTTTCACCGGAATTCAGGCGTACATGCATGCACGACGTGTTGCCGCCGTACTTGATCGTGGATGGCCCGGGAGACGCAATCGAGCCTCTGACACCATAGAACGTGACCAGCATGGCTCCGCGGGGAGATCAGCGTTTGCCGGTGATCAAGTCCCGGAACTTGTCCAGCAGTGTCTCGTACTTGTAGTCGGTAAACTCGCCGGCATCGAAGAACATGCCGTGATCCGGGCACGCTTCGTACCAGATGTGGGGTTGTTTGGGATCGGATACTTTCTGCATCCGATTGCCGCAACGCGGACAGTCGACCTCGTCGATCTTGTTGAATTCGCGTCCGACTTCGGGATCGCCCGTGTCCACGAACTCCGACATCCACTTGCCCTTGAGCGCCTCGGCTTCACCGGCATCGAACCAGATACCCTTGCAGTTCGTGCAGCGGTCGATGGTCATATTGCGACCGTAGGTAACTTCTTCCATCGCCGCATGACATTTCGGACATTCCATTTGATTCACACACCTTATGCGTCAGCCGAGAGACCGCGGCAGTATACCCGAGTGTTCTGGCACGGGCGACAAAAGCATTGTTTCGACTGGGCCTGGTCGCCGGCTTACCCGCCAAACCCCTACAGGACTGCGCATAATATATATTATGTTAAATTCCTGATGTGTCATTGGAAATACGTTGGTTTGGATACGTCGGACAGACCCGCCCCCTCGGAACCCCTGTCCCGCTTCATGTAATATCGCGCCTGTGTCCCGCCAGTCCCGGAGTTCGTCTTGGGCGTCCCACACGAAAAGCTGGAAGCCATCAAGGATCACTACCTCGCCGACGAAGGAGATCTCGTCCGACGCTATGTCGCGATGATCACGCCTGACAATGCCGAGCGTGAGCACGTCACGTCGCAGACGATCCGGCTCGTCAACAAGATTCGCCATCATCCGGATTTCAACCAGGGCCTGGACGCGTTCATGGCGGAATACGGCCTGGATTCCAGTGAAGGTATCCGGCTCATGACGCTGGCCGAGGCGCTGGCGCGCATTCCCGATGAAGAAACCAAGGAAGCGCTCATCCGGTCCAAATTGACGGGCGCAGACTGGAGCCGCCACTTGGGCAAGAGCCTGTCGACGTTCGTGAACTCATCGACGCGCGCGCTCCTGTTCACGTCATCCGTCCTCGAATCGGACGAAATCCCGTTCCTGTCCACGATCATCCGGCGCCTGGGCGAACCGACCATTCGCATGGCGCTGGAACTCGGTATGGGGCTCTTCAGCGATCATTTCGTGCTCGGCGAGACACTCTCGGAAGCGAAGCGGAAGATTTCCAAGGCCCGACGCAAATATCGGTATTCATTCGACATGCTGGGCGAGGCTGCCCTCACCCGTGATGACGCCCTTAAATTCTTCGATGCCTATAAAGAGGCAATCCTGTTTGCCGGTGGCTTTCCGAACGCCGCCGTGTCGATCAAGTTGTCTGCCTTGCATCCCCGGTACGATGCCCACCAGCACAAGCGAGTGGAACAGGAACTGTACCCGGCCCTGAACGAACTGGTCGGGATCGCCCGTGAACAGGATATCCAGCTTACGATCGATGCAGAGGAAGCGTCCCGGCTCGAGCTTTCACTGTGGATACTGGAGAAGCTCGTCACCGAGGGTAACGGACACGGTTACGACAAGCTCGGCATTGCGGTCCAGGCCTATGCCAAACGTGCGATGTCTGTGCTCGAATACGTGGTCGCGCTCGCGCAAGCCAACGACCAGCGGTTGTGCGTACGGCTGGTGAAGGGCGCTTATTGGGACACAGAGATCAAGCTGGCGCAGATGATGGGCCTGGCCGACTTTCCGGTATTTACGCAGAAAGCCCACACCGACATCAGCTACCTCGCTTGCGCGCGTTTTCTCATCGACAACAAGGACCGCGTCTTCCCGCAATTTGCGACCCACAACGTACAGACGGTATCGAACCTGCTCTACTGGACCGAGGGCGACGAGTCGATGTTCGAGTTCCAGCGCCTGCACGGGATGGGCACGATCCTCTATGACTGCCTGCTGGACGAGGACCAGGACATTTCCTGCTGCATCTATGCACCCATCGGGCACCAGAAGGAACTGCTGCCTTACCTGATACGCCGCCTGCTGGAAAATTCCGCCAACAGCTCGTTCGTCAACCAACTCGCGAGCGACATCGATCCGGCCGTTCTCGCGCAGCATCCGATCGACGTCGCGGCCGAAGGCGGCATGCCGATTCGCCTGCCGCATGAGATCTACGATGACCGGCGCAATTCGAGCGGCATCGACACCCG
>JAGRIN010000306.1:0-253 GCA_020443245.1 Pseudomonadales bacterium | reverse complement strand
ACACCCGATACTCCCGGCACCGTGACGAGTTGAAGTCGGACATTGCCGCCGCACGTAAATCGCATTTCGGCAGCGAAGACGGCACGCCGGTCACCTCACCCGTCAACGGCAAAGTCATCGGGCACATCCCCTTTGCCAACCCTCGCGACATCGATGACGCAATCTCACGGGCAAGCGTCGCGTTCGAGCCGTGGCGTGCGCGGCCGGCAGCCCAGCGCGCGGGGCTGCTGCGCAAAATTGCTGACCAGCTTGA
>JAGRIN010000305.1 GCA_020443245.1 Pseudomonadales bacterium | reverse complement strand
TGAGATCGATGTTGCAGCGCACGCAGGGATTCGGCGTCCGCGCGCGAGCGTACTCATCGACGAAATAGTCGACAATGCGCTCGAAGTCCTTCTCGAAGTTGAGTGCGTAGAAGGGGATTCCGAGGCGGCCGGCCACGGCTCGCGCGTCGATCGCGTCAGACGCCGAACAGCAGCCGTGTTTCAGACGCCGAGCCGGTAACTCGTCCGCGGACGGGGCGCCGCTTGCACATGACTCCGGCTCCGTGGCGGCGTGTCCGACGCGCATGAACACGCCGACGCAGTCGTAGCCCTGCTCCTTGAGCAGATGCGCCGCGACGGACGAATCGACGCCGCCGGACATGCCGACGATAACGCGGCTACCGGGAGTCAGTGCTTGGGGAATATCTGGCTGGAACATGGGCTGGCAATCGGAAAGAGCGCAAGTTTACGTCAGGCCCGCATCAGGGGCTACTCGTCGGCACGACATGCGCGATGAAGTCGAGCGGGACCGGCTTGCGCGCGCGAAAGTCCTCGATGCTGCGGAGCACAAGCGGGCTGCGCAGTGTGGCGGAGGCGAGTTCGGCCGGACTCATCCAGCACGCGCGATCAATATCGGGGTCCAGTGGGCGGTCGGTGTGATGAACCGCCGCCGCCGCGAAAGTCACCCGGTGATACAGCGTCTCGCCGGAATCGTACTGGTAGATGCCTGAGATACCGGTGAGTTCCACTTCCCAGCCGGTTTCCTCCAGTGCCTCCCGGCGCGCGGCCTCAAAAAGGGTTTCGCCGGGTTCGAGATGGCCTGCGGGCTGGTTCACCACCAGCGTCCCGTCGATGCGTTCTTCGACGACGAGGAACCGGCCGTCTTCTTCCACGATGACCGCGACGGTAATGTGAGGTGGCCAACTCATAGACAACTCGACGTAAACAGGTGGAGGTGGCATTGTATGCGACCTCGGCCCACGGGGCAGAATCCTGCGATGACAGGGCACGCGATATGACAGAGTCGAAACAACTGAGTCACCTGAACAGCCGCGGTGAGGCACGTATGGTCGATGTGGGTGCCAAGGCCGAAACCGAGCGGTCCGCTACCGCGCAGGCGAGTGTCCGCATGGCGCCGGACACGCTTTCCATGATCGCCGAAGGTGGCCATGCCAAGGGAGATGTCCTGGCCGTCGCACGAATCGCCGGCATCATGGGCGCGAAGAAGACGCCGGACCTGATCCCCCTGTGCCATCCGCTCGCGTTGACGTCTGTCGACGTGTCGTTCGAGATGGATGAGCCGGGCAGTCGCGTCGTCGTCAGCGCCACTTGCAAGCTTCGTGGCAAGACCGGCGTCGAGATGGAAGCCCTGACGGCGGCCTCGGTTGCCGCACTGACGATCTACGACATGTGCAAGGCGGTAGACAAGGCAATGGAGATCGAATCTGTCAGGCTGATGCACAAATCGGGTGGCAAGTCCGGCGAATTCAATCGCGAGGAGCGCCCATGATCAAGGTCGTGCTGTTCGCCAGCGTGAAGGAAGCGGTCGGGGTCCCTTCGATCGAAGTCGAACCGAAGGGCGGTGAGACTGTCGTCGATATCGTCGAACAACTCTCAAAGCGAGGCGAGAGTTGGCGCTCGGCGCTCACTGCCGAGAACCTGCTCTTCGCGGTAAACCAGACGCTGGTCAGTGGCTCGCATCCGGTCGATGACGGCGACGAAGTCGCCGTCCTGCCGCCTGTGACGGGAGGCTGATCGATGTTTCGGGTAATGGTCGATGAGGCGCGGTTCGACGTGGCGGTCGAGACGGCCCGCCTGCGAGAAGCAAGCCGGCAAGTCGGCGCGATTACCACGTTCCTGGGCGTTGTCAGGGACATCAACGAAGATGCCTCGGTCAGCGCACTGTTCCTCGAACACTATCCGGGCATGACCGAAAGGCAGATCCACGACATTCTGGATGAGGCGAGGGCGCGTTGGGATGTCATCGCCGCCACGGTCATTCATCGTGTCGGCCAGCTTGAACCGACTGACGAGATCGTCTACGTGGGCGTCGCGAGCCAGCATCGCGGCGATGCGTTCGACGCCTGCGAGTTCATCATCGACTACCTCAAGACCCGCGCCACCTTCTGGAAGAAGGAACGCACGGACGACGGCGAGCGCTGGCTCGTCACCCGGGAGAGTGATGTCTGTGCCGCGGAGTCCTGGAAATCCGGGAACCGCTGACGAGGTGATTTTCGGGTTATAATCCGCCGCTCACTCAAGCGATGCGTCGCCGGGCCGGACCCCAGTCCCGCGGCAAACAGTTACATCAACACGGAGAGACCATGGGATATCAACATATCAAGGTACCGGCAGACGGTGACAAAATTACCGCGAACGCCGATATGTCCCTCAATGTGCCCGATCGGCCGATTATTCCTTTTATCGAAGGTGACGGCATCGGCGTTGACATTACACCGCCGATGATGAAAGTCGTCGACGCGGCGATCACCAAGGCGTACGGCGAGAAGCGACGTATTGCATGGATGGAAATTTACTCGGGCGAGAAAGCCACTGCGGTTTACGGCTCGGACGAGTGGCTGCCGGCTGAAACACTCGACGCCATGCGCGAGTTCCTGATCGGTATCAAAGGTCCGCTAACGACACCTGTAGGGGGCGGCATCCGTTCTCTCAACGTCGCACTGCGCCAGGAACTGGACCTGTTTCTCTGCCTGCGCCCGATCCACTACTTCCATGGTGTGCCAAGCCCCGTACGCAAGCCCGAAGACTGTGAGATGGTCATCTTCCGTGAGAATACCGAAGACATTTACGCCGGTATCGAGTGGCCGGCCGGTTCACCCGAGGCGGACAAGATCATCAAGTTCCTGCGCGAGGAAATGGGCGTCACCGGTATCCGGTTCCCGGTCGACTGCGGCATCGGCATCAAACCGATCTCCAAGGAAGGTACCTATCGTCTCGTCCGCAAGGCGATCCAGTATGCGATCGACAATGACAAGCCGTCGGTCACCCTGGTGCACAAGGGCAACATCATGAAGTTCACCGAAGGTGCCTTCAAGGATTGGGGATACCAGCTTGCCCGCGAGGAATTCGGCGCTGAACTGCTGGACGGCGGTCCCTGGTGTGTACTGAAGAACCCCAACAACGGCAACGAAATCGTGATCAAGGATGTCATCGCGGATGCGATGCTCCAGCAGATTTTAACGCGTCCTGCCGAATACAGCTGTCTCGCCACGATGAACTTGAATGGCGACTACTTCTCCGATGCGCTGGCTGCGCAAGTCGGCGGAATCGGTATCGCCCCCGGCGCGAACATCGGCGACAAGATCGCCTTGTTCGAGGCAACCCATGGAACCGCGCCGAAGTACGCGGGACAGGACAAGGTCAACCCGGGGTCGCTGATACTGAGTGCCGAGATGATGTTGCGCCACATCGGCTGGGTGGAAGCGGCGGACCTGATCGTCAAGGGTATGCAGGGCGCCATTTCTGCCGGTACCGTCACCTACGACTTCGAACGACTCATGGAAGGGGCAACCCTCGTGAAGGCGTCCGAGTTCGGCGATGCAATCTGCAAACACATGTAAGGCAAGGATTCAGGCGACCGACACCGTGTCGGTCGCCTGAACTTTGGTCACCTGAACTTTGGTCACCTGAGCTTTGGTCGAAGGAAAGAGGATGTCCTTCAGCCGTCTGCGCCGTCTTCCTCGAGAACCTGGATATTGATGGCGTGAGAGCCTTTCGGGCCTTCCAGCAATTCGAAGGAGACGAGTTGGCCAGCCTTGAGTGTCTTGTAGCCGTCCATCAGGATTGAGGAATAGTGAACGAAATAGTCTTCGCCTCCATCCTCAGGCAGGATAAAGCCATAGCCTTTGGCGTTGTTGAACCACTTTACGCGCCCAGTTGGCATGGTCTTGACACCTCAATGCCCCAACGCTGCTGCGTGGACCGCGCAGATCGACAGCACGTCGAGGCGGCGCGTTTGCAGCATAATCCACTTACTTTATGGGGTCACGCAAGCACTCGTCAAGCTTGAATACCGACGGGCCGTCCCCAATTCGCTCTTCTGTGACGG
>JAGRIN010000304.1 GCA_020443245.1 Pseudomonadales bacterium | reverse complement strand
GCCCGTCCTTTACTCACAGGACATCACCCCGGCAGCGCGTCGTGGCGCGCAGGCGACCCTGCTCCAGACACTGGAAACAACACTGCGACTGGCCCACCCCTTCGTACCGTTCATGACCGAAGAGATCTGGCAGCAACTGCCTGCCGAGATTCGTGGTACGGGCGAAACGCTCATGCTCCAGGATTTTCCTGTGCAGGAGACTTCGCGCCGGGACGACGAGGCAGTTGCCGACGTGGAATGGATCAAGGGCGTGGTCACAGGGACCCGGAACATCCGCGGCGAGATGAATATCTCGTTCTCTCGCGAGATTCCGATCCTGTTCGCCAATGGTAACGAGTCCGATCAGTCGCGCCTCGAGCGTTATCGCCCCCTGCTGCAGTTTCTCGTCAAGCCGGAGAGCCTGACCTGGCTCAACGCCGGCGACGACGTTCCGGTCGCTGCCACGCACCTTGTCGGGGACATGCAAGTGCTTGTGCCGATGAGCGGCCTGATCGACAAGGAAGCGGAGATTGCACGCCTCGACAAGGAGATCGATCGCAAGACCCGGGAGCGGGAACGCGCCGAGAACAAGATCAGCAACCCGAATTTCGTCGAGAAAGCGCCGTCCGATGTTGTTGAAAAAGAAAAGGAAAAGCTGGCCGAGTTGACCTCCGCGCTCGAACAGTTGCAGGAACAACGGTCACGGGTGGTTACCCTTTAGTCACCCTGATCGCTACCTCAATCATCACCTCGGATAATACTTCCGCCTGCCTCGAATAAGCGCCCCGGTTTTTTGCAGCGCACCAGCATGTGACGCTTTTCCTGCGTCCAATTCCATTTAAAAACCTTTGGACAGTGTTAACGATTTCTGTCTTAATCCGTCGGTACTCGATGCTGAATCGACGTGATACCAATAATAATAAGAGGGAATGGCTATGTCCGAGAGACAGTCCGGAACCGTCAAATGGTTCAACGACGCCAAAGGTTTTGGCTTTATCGAGAGAGAACAGGGTGAGGATGTCTTCGTACATTTTCGCTCGATTCGCGGCGAAGGCTACCGCACCTTAAAGCAAGGTGCCCGTGTCGAGTTCGATATCTCCGAAACTGAAAAAGGCTTCCAGGCAGAGGACGTATCCGAGGTATAGATCGTTCAACGCGGTGAGGCAACTACAGAAAAGCCCGCGTTTTGCGGGCTTTTCTACTTTCAGGCGCCATAATCAATCCGAGCCTGTCACCTGGAACGCCGACCAATAGAAAGGCGCCGGATATACCTTGCGCACTGCGGCCTGCGCATCCTGCAGTGCCCAGCGCGGCTTCCGTCCCGCATTCAGGGCACGATAGAAGTGCTCCATCAACATCGCAGTCGCCGTATCGTCCACCTGCCATAACGAGGCAACGATGGTGCGCGCACCCGCGTAGAGCCAGCCCCTTGTCAGCCCGACCATATCATCGCCTGCAGCCACCTTCCCCAGCCCGGTTTCACAGGCCGAGAGTGTGACGAGGTCCGCATCGAGACGCAGGTCGTAGAGCTCCGGGACTGTCAGGTTGCCATCATTCTGGCTATCCGAGGCAAGCAGCAGCCGCGACGACAAGGGCCGGTCCGGCACGAAGACGCCATGGGATGCAATGTGAATACGGCCATAACGTCCAGCTTCCTGTCGAAGGCGTGTTTCCGTCGCCTGTCCCCGGAAGTAGCGGGTCATCGTCGGCATGAGCCGCGCAAGTGCCTGTACTTCCGCCTCCGCGCCAGGCAGGTCATAAGCCGGGTTACCGAGGTCGGGATCACCTATCGCCAACATGGTGCCGGCATGCTCACCGGGATGGCCTGGAAGGTAGTCCAGCACGGAAGCACTCGGCAGCACGCGAATCGCAACTTGCTCACCCCACCAGCCGGTGGCGCTCCGCAGCGCTGCGAAAGGTACATAGTGCAGTACGCCGTGCGGGACAATGGTTACCTCGCGCCCGACGATTGACTCACCGAGCGGAGTAATCAGGCGCGAATACATGGCACGCGCCTCTACGTGTTTACGGTCTGCCGGGTCCTGCAATTCCCTGCGCAATCTCTCGACCTCTGACGACAGCCCGGCACCCTCTATGGGATACACCGTCAGGCGATCGCGCGTCGCAACGAATGCGTACCAGTCTTTATCGCTCCCGTAGAATTCGAGCAGCACATCACCCGGCGCAAGGCGATGCCTGATCGCGTCGGTCTTCGGCACCGTCCCAACGAGAATCGATGCCAGTTCGGGATCTTTCGCGGCAAGCGCGTCACGGGCATCGATGAGTAACCCCCGCGTCTTCTCGCTCGTCTCAACCGTTTCGCCCAGATCCCGCTGCCGTGCCGCCCGCGCCGCATCCAGGTAACGAACCGCCGCAGGCGGCTCACCTTCTCTACCACCGAATTCCTGCTTTGAGGCCAGCAGGTCAACGAGTGCGCGCGCCTTAGCGCGTTCAGCGACGTTGAATGCCGCGACGCCATCGCCCGCCTGCACCAGCAGGCTGACCAATTCGCCATAGACACGTTGGCGGTCGCCGAGAAATCCGATGCGTCCTGCCTCGGTGCGCAGGTTGGAACGCTGGGATTCGATGATGTCTATCGCCTCGTAATAGAGGCGGCGCGCATCGTCCATATCTCCGCCGCCGGCATAGAGCTGTGCCCTGTCCCTGCGGATCGATACCTGCAGCGTTTGCGGCAGCATCGCAATGTTGGGCGATGCAAGTAACTCGTCAAGCGTCGTCTCTGCCGTTTCCCCATCACCGGTCTCGAATGCGACCTTCGCAACACGAAAGTGCGCAAGCATCACCGCCTCGACCTGCATGTTCTGCAGCACGTTACCGATGTCAGGCGCGGCCTTCGCGATGTCGAGCAATGATGATGCCGCGTCCGGTACCAAAAGGACGGTGCCGATCACGCCCGCGATCAGGCCCGCGACGACATGACGTTTGGCGGATCGCGTCGAGGCAACACCGGGGTCATAGCCTTCGAGCACTTCGGCGGCAAGCGGCCAGTCCTGCAGCGCAAACAGGACGGTGAGCCGACTGTCCTTGTACAAGTCCTCGTATTGCTTTCGCGCAAACACGCTGATGTGCTTGTATGCACCGTCGATATCGTCAAGCGTACGGCGCGCACCGGCGATATCGCCGCGCGCCGCCTGGGCCACACCGATAAGCGCCAGGCAGTGCTTGTCGAGCAACTCGCCATAGTCGCTGTGGGACTGCAGTTCACAAGCGAGCCGCGCGTAACCTTCCGCGCTCGCTGCATCACCGATGGCAAGGTAGTACCGGGCATAGATCTCGAATACCGAGACGAAAACGTCACCGAAGTATGCGTTCGTCGACATCGTCGGGCGATCGATCGCCTTGTGGTTCTCGAGCGCGTAGTACCGGCTGAAAAGATCCGATTCCAGTGCCTTCGCGCACTCGAAGGCATCGCCCAGGCGGGCGGCGTGCATCAAACCATTGCAGTGCGCCGGCTGCTGGACGTGTTGCTCCTCCGGCGTCATCGACTCCCACTTGGCCAGGATTTCGAGTTCGGAACCCGTTCCCTTCAGGACCGGCTTGTTGTCCATGAGCGTCGACTGGCCAAACAGCCACTTTTTGCCGAGCCCCTTGTACCAGTCCTGCGCCGAGGGCGCCGCCTCATCAAGCGGCTTGCCGCCCGTATACCAGGGCTCAAAGGTCCCGGGTTTCGGCCATCCCCAGGCAAACGCGTCAGGTGCAAGGGACGCGAGGCAGGTAGACAAGAGAAAGAGGGGAAGCAAACGACGACGCGCAATCGTCGTCAGTAATTTCGAAATGGTACGGCACACTACGACAAAGCTTGAACAACAGGGATCACGGCAATTAATCACGATCTCCCGGGAACATCAAGCAAAGCTCGCGCGCGGGGCGTCAGTCACCGACGATCATCACTACCTTGCCGATCGTCTTGTCGGAGGCAACGAGTGCGTGCGCGTCCTCGACCTGTTCGATCGGAAAGGTCGAGTCGATGATGGGCCTGATCTCACCAGCTTCGATTCTTGGCCAGACTCTTTCACGAAGTTGACTCATCACAG
>JAGRIN010000303.1 GCA_020443245.1 Pseudomonadales bacterium | reverse complement strand
AAGCCGGTCGATAACTTCTGGCCAATAACATCTTAGGGGGAGCCATGATCAAGAGACTACTCGTCGCCAATCGAGGCGAGATCGCCGTTCGCATCATGCGCACTGCGGCCAACCTCGGAATCACGAGCGTTGGCATCCATTCGAAAGACGACAAGGCTTCTCTTCATGTCTTCCGCGCGGACGAAGCGATCGAACTGCCCACAGAGGGTGCGCCAGCTTACCTGGATATAGAGAGTATCGTGAACGTCGCCAGGGCCGCGGAATGTGATGCGGTCCATCCTGGGTACGGATTTCTCTCGGAACGCGCCGAGTTCGCCGAAGCCTGCGAGGCCGCCGGCATCACTTTCGTCGGACCTGCTCCTCACGCACTCAGGATGTTCGGCGATAAGGCAGCCGCGCGCCGACTCGCGGTCGATACCGGCGTGCCCGTCTTGCGCGGGACCACGCAACCCACGAGCGTCGAGCAAGCCGTTGAATTCTTTGCCGGACTCGACACCGGCGAGGCCATGATCGTCAAAGCAATTGCCGGCGGAGGCGGACGCGGAGTACGTATTGTCGAACACAAAGACGAGATCGTCGACGCCTTCGAGCGAAGCGCGCACGAGGCGAACGCAGCGTTCGGCGACGGACGACTCTACGTTGAGCAATTCCTTCCCAAAGCACGACACGTAGAAGTCCAGGTACTCGGAGACGGTACAACGGTGATGCAGTTGGGAGAACGCGACTGTTCGATCCAGCGCCGGCACCAAAAGATCATCGAGATCGCACCGGCACCGGGACTCGATTCAGACTTGCGTGCCGCGATCCATGAGGCTGCGGTAGCACTCGCGACTGCCGCCCGGTACAAGGGCGCCGGAACAATCGAATTCCTCGTCAACCAGACGGCAAGATCGTTCGCGTTCATCGAAGCAAATGCACGGCTACAGGTGGAGCACACCATTACCGAAGAGGTGACCGGACTCGACCTGGTCGAGGCGCAGCTGCGCATCGCAGCAGGAGAGCGCCTCGATAGCATTGTCATCGGGACGCCAATCTCAAGCGGTACCGCCATCCAGCTACGCATCAACACTGAAACGATGATGAAAAACGGCTTTGCGAAACCGAGGGCCGGCAAAATCAAGGCCTTCAATCCACCGTCCGGTCCGGATATTCGGCTCGATACTTACGCCTATGCCGGCTACAGCACGAGTCCACGGTACGACTCCCTGCTGGCCAAACTGATCGTGCGCCATCGAGGAGACTATGCCGATGCTGTCGCACTCGCGTATCGGGCGCTCTGCGAGTTCCAGGTCGAGGGCATCTCAACCAACATCAGCTTCCTGCAGAACCTGCTATCCAACGAGGATGTGAAGCGAGGCGCTTTTCACACGCGATTCGTCGACGAGCACGTCAAGGCGTTAGTCGAGCCCATGGATCACCCCAAACACTACCTGGCGACCGAATCGAACGACGTCGCCGTCAGGCAGGCCGGCGCAAAAGTCGATGTCAACGACCCGCTGGCGGTTCTCTCCTATGGCCAGGCCAAACGGACTGACGACAACGCGCAACAGGCGCAGGCGCTCGATGACTCATGGATACTCTCCCCGATGCAGGGGACGATCATCGAGGTCCAGGTCCAGGAAGGCCAGGAAGTGCCGGAACAGACCGTACTCCTCATCATGGAATCGATGAAAATGGAACACGAAGTGCGGTGCGAGGTCAGCGGCGTCGTGCAACGTGTCAATGTCTCGGTGGGTGACACGATCTACGAGAAGCAGCCGCTGCTCTCGATTGACAGGATGCCGATTTCGGGCGCGAGTCAGGCAAAAGAAGAGGACATTGACCTCGACGACATTCGTCCTGACCTCGAAGAGGTTGAAGCTCGGCGCGCGACCACGCTCGATTCGAGTCGTCCGCAGGCAGTGGAACGGCGGCACGCCAAAGGACAACGTACTGCACGCGAAAACATCGCGGATCTCGTGGACCCGGATACCTTCGTCGAGTACGGACAGATGGTACTCGCGGCACAACGTCGCCGCCGCTCACTGGAAGAACTGATAGAAAAGAGTCCGGCCGACGGTATGATCACCGGCGTTGGCTCTGTCAATGGCCAGTGGTTCGAAGAACCGGACAATCGCTGCGCCATTATGTCTTACGACTATACGGTGTTTGCAGGCACGCAAGGCGGACAGAACCATCGCAAGACTGACAGGATGATCGGCGTCGCCGAGCGCGGCCTCATGCCGATGGTGTTGTTTGCTG
Source organism: Pseudomonadales bacterium (assembly GCA_020443245.1). Classification (GTDB taxonomy): domain Bacteria; phylum Pseudomonadota; class Gammaproteobacteria; order Pseudomonadales; family Azotimanducaceae; genus JANQJA01. The sequence goes on along the minus strand of JAGRIN010000303.1, from coordinate 1,802 downwards.
AAGGGGGCGGCGGCAGACCGGGTGACACGGATGGCCTGGGTGGCGAAGGTACAGTCACATTCGCCCGGTTCGCACAACTCAGCGGTCTCGTACCCATGGTAGGCATTACGTCCGGTCGGTGCTTTGCCGGCAATGCGTCGTTGCTCGGCTGTTGCGATGTGATAATCGCGACCGAGAATTCGAACATCGGCATGGGCGGCCCGGCCATGATCGAGGGCGGTGGACTCGGGATCTACGCACCGGAAGAAATCGGTCCGATGTCGGTGCAGGTGCCGAACGGGGTCGTGGACATCAGCGTCAAGGACGAGAAAGCAGCTGTCGCTGTCGCGAGACATTACCTGTCATTCTTCCAGGGCAGGCGCAAGGATTGGGAGATGCCGGACCAGCGCGCGATGCGCCGCATCATCCCGGAAAATCGCCTGCGTGCCTACAACGTCAGGTCGGTGATCGAAACGTTGGCAGATAACGGCAGTGCACTCGAGATTCGAAAGGGCTTCGGCATCGGTTCCATCACATACTTCATTCGCGTCGAGGGGATGCCGCTCGGCGTCATCGCCAATAACCCGTCACACCTCGGCGGCGCGATCGATTCTGATGGCGCCGACAAGGCTGCACGATTCATGCAACTGTGCGACGCTTTCGACATCCCGCTACTCTATTTGTGTGACACGCCCGGCATCATGGTCGGGCCCGAAATCGAGAGAACGGCACTGGTCCGCCATTCCAGCCGTATGTTCCTGACCGGTGCAAACCTCTCCGTGCCTTTCTTTACCATCATCCTTCGCAAGGCATACGGCCTGGGCGCCATCGCGATGGCCGGCGGTTCGTACAAGACGCCGTTCTTCACGGTCGCGTGGCCCACAGGCGAGTTTGGCGGCATGGGCCTCGAAGGCAGCGTCAAGCTCGGTTATCGCAACGAACTCGCGGCAATCGAAGACCCTGCGGCACGCAAGGCCAGATTCGATGAGATGGTGGCGCGCGCCTATGAAAACGGAAAAGCGCTCAATTACGCCTCACTGTTCAGCGTCGATGACACGATAGATCCGGCTGACTCACGGCGCTGGGTGGCAAGCCTGATGAAATCAGTACGACCGAAATCCAAGCGAACCGGCAAGAAGAGACCCGCCGTCGATGCGTGGTGATCCGCGATGCCGGTCAGCTGCGTCAATCATCGAAGATCGCCACCGCGCGCGTCCAGCCTGCAGACGCGCCGCGAATCTTCACAGGAAAGCACGCCACCGTGAACCCGTCAGCGGGCAGCGCCTCCAGGTTGTGGAGTTTCTCCATTTGCCAGTAAGGGATCTCGCGTCCGGCCTTGTGCCCTTCCCAGACAATCGACGGGTCATGAGTCTCTCGCCAACGTTTCGCGGTGTGATTGAAAGGCGCATCCCATGACCAACCATCAGTGCCCACAACACGAACGCCACGCCCGGTAAGGTAGAGTGTGGCCTCCCGTCCCATCCCGCAGCCTTTGTCGACATAACCGGGTTCTCCAAACGCCGTGCCCGCGCTCGTGTTGACAAGCACGATGTCCAGCGGCGCCAGTTCGTGGCCGATACGTTCCAGTTCGGCACGAACATCCTCAGCGCTCACAAGATACCCGTCGGGGAAGCGCCGGAAGTCAAGCTTTACGCCAGGCTTGAAGCAATATTCGAGAGGGGTTTCATCTATTGTCGGGGCCCGGGAACTGCCGTGGTCCGTGGTCGAGTGAAAGTGCCATGGCGCATCCATGTGCGTGCCATTGTGCGTCTATAATGTCACGCTCTCCACAGCCCTCCCCTCTCCGTCGGGGAGATCCTCCG
>JAGRIN010000302.1 GCA_020443245.1 Pseudomonadales bacterium | reverse complement strand
CCCTCATCCTGGACGGCAACCGGCTCTACCTGCAACGCTATTATCACTACGAGTCCGGGATTGCAGAAAGGCTGGCTTCGATGAATCGCATCATCGAAGACACCGATCCTCGCACGGCGCATGAAGTGATGAGTCGCGTCGGTGACGGCCAGTCACCCGCACGCGACCTGCAAACGCTCGCGGTATTGACCGCGCTGTGCCGACAACTCACGATCATCACCGGCGGTCCGGGGACTGGCAAGACGACCGCGGTGGTGACCCTGCTTCGCAGCCTGCTCGCCGGCGACATGGATCCGGCCGGCATTCGTCTCGCCGCGCCAACCGGCAAAGCGGCGGCAAGGCTCGCCGATGCGCTGAGTGGTGCCGGCATCGAGTATGAGTTCGAAGTGTCGACCCTTCACCGTCTGCTCGGCATGCGTGCCGACGGCAGGTCCTGGCGATACGGGCCGGACCGGCCCTTGCCCGTGGAAGTACTCATCGTCGACGAGGTTTCGATGATCGACCTGACGATGATGCACAGGTTGCTCGAGGCACTGCCGCCGACGACGCGGCTTGTCCTGCTCGGCGATCCCGACCAGCTGCCGTCTGTTGAAGCCGGCAATGTCCTGGGCGAGATCTGCAAACACGAAGCCGGCTACAGCGACGCATGGCGCTCGGCATTGTCGTCCGCGTCGGGCTTGTCCCTGGCAGGGACATCCCGGCGTCATGCACTGGCCGACGCGGTGTGCCGGTTCGAAACAACCTACCGGTTCTCTGTCGATCGCGGCATCGGGAAGCTTGCGCGGGCAGTGCGCGAAGGACTGGATGAACCCCCGCCCGACGACGACGAAGTGACGACGCGCAGTCTCGCCACACTCGGCATCGAAGAAGTCATGACCTTGTTCAGTGCATGGATGGATGCGCTGAAGCGAGGCGCCGCCGGCGACGAGTTGCTGGCGGCTTTCGATACTGCGCGTATCCTCATCCCGTCACGCGAGGGGCCTATGGGGGTAAAGGCCGTCAACGACGCCATCGAGTCGCACCTTCGGGCAAGCGGGGCGATCGACGATGACGCACGCTACTATCACGGCCGGCCGATTCTCGTGACCCGCAACGACTACAACCTGCGGCTGTTCAATGGCGACATCGGGATCTGCGTCGATGCAGGTGATGCGCCCCATGTCCTGTTCCCGGATTCCACCGGCGGCGTGCGCAGCTACCTGGCGACACGATTGCCGCCACACGAGACGTGTTACGCGATGACTGTCCACAAGTCGCAAGGATCGGAGTTCGACGACGTGGCGATCCTTTTGCCTGAACGCGAGTCGACCGGTGCAGAGCAGATCATGACACGTGAACTGGTTTACACGGCGATCACCCGCGCGCGCAGGCGGGTGCGGCTCTACTATGACGGTGACACGTTGAAGGAATGCATCGCGACGCGGACGCATCGCCAGAGCGGGCTTGGCGACAGGTTCCTGCTCCAGGTCAGCACCGCGGCCCGAACGAGCCGGGCAACATCCGCCAACCGGGAACAACCCGGCGGGCAACTGGATATGTTCGAGAACGAACCCTAGTCGGTCGTTTGGCGATCGGCCCTGGCCGTGCAACTCGTCGACGTCGCATCGACGCAATTGGCGGGCGCCAACGCAGGCTGAACCGTCCGCTGGTGATGATCGTGGAGATAAAGGAACGCAATGAAGACAGGCACCGCGAAAACAATGACGAAAGGGATCGCCGCGAGTTGTCGCCTGAACCTTGTAACGAAGCTGACTGCCATACCTGTTTCCGAAGCCGCCTTCCGGCGCACTTCCGCCGGGCGCTGTATTCTACACGCCGAACCGTCGCATCGCACCTGCCCCGCGCACCGAACTGTGGTTTAATCGCGTGCAGACAGGCAAAGCAGTTTTTCCTCGAATGAGGCATATCCTGAGCGCGACGTCACTGCTGGTGATCATCGCCAATCTTCTCTTCTGGTCGATCGTCATCGTGATCTTCGCGACGCTCCGTATCGTCCCGCACGAACGACTTCAGGCCGTCGTCGTTCGCGCCCTCGAATGGATCTATCGAAGGACGGTGGGCGTCCACACGTTCTGGCTGACCAGGGTGCTCGGCATTCGCCTGCACGTCCATGGCACGCCCCCGACCAATGGCAATGAGACGATGATCATCACCTGCAACCATGTATCGTGGTTCGACATGTTTGTCGTGCACGCGGTCATCACCTCTCGCGGTCCTATCATCAAATTCCTGGTGAAACGCGAACTGCTGTTCGTACCCATCGTCGGGTGGATTTGCGTCGCCATGGGATTCCCGCGCCTGCAGCGGAGCGGCCACAGCGGTGGCAGGATGCAGGACTATCGCAAAGTGGAAGACGCCGCGAAGGAAGTCGGCAGGTTCCCCGGCGCGTTGTTCAGCTTTACCGAGGGCACACGCTTCACGCCGGTAAAACGCGATGAGCAGGGTTCTCCCTACCGTCATTTGCTCAATCCAAGATCGGGCGGGCTTCGTATCATGCTGGCGACCTTGAAAAATGTCGCAGTGTACGACGTGACGATCGCCTATCCGCGCTTCGTTTCGTTCTGGCAATACCTCGGTGGCGCGGTCAGGGATATCCACATCTACGTCGACCGCTTCGAGTCGACCGAAATCCAGAATGCAAACGCATGGCTTGCGGCACGGTGGTCAGCCAAAGACGAACTGATCGATGCCGTTCTGCAAGAGGATCATGCCCCATGACGGATTTCTTCTCCCTTTACGCCAGTGCCGCGCTCGCCGTGCTTGTTGCGCTGACCCTGCTCTGGCTCGTCTCCGTCGCCATTCGCGACGCGAGCATCATTGACCTCTTCTGGGGGCCCGGCTTCGTGCTGTGCAACTGGGTGACATTCATGCTTGCCGAAGGCAGCGGGACCGGCAGGATGTGGCTGGTCCACGCACTCGTGACGCTATGGGGCCTGCGCCTTGCCATGCACCTTTTCGTGCGGAACGCCGGCGCAGGCGAAGACGCACGATATCGGCGCTGGCGCGAGAACGGCGGACCGAACTGGTGGCTTGTCACCTACTACCGGATTTACCTCTTCCAGGGCGCCATCATGATGCTGGTTGCCCTGCCGGTCATCATCGTGAACGCCGCGCCGGAACAGGCTTCGCTGGGCTGGCTCGACATTGTCGGGGGGCTCGTGTGGCTCTGCGGCTTCTGTTTCGAGACCGTCGCCGACCAGCAACTCGTCAGCTTCCGTCGCAACCCTGACAACGCAGGCCGGGTGCTCGATACCGGACTCTGGCGATACTCCCTGCATCCAAACTACTTCGGCGATGCACTGTCCTGGTGGGGCCTCGCCATGATTGCGGCCAGTGTGCCGGGCGGATGGATCTCGTTCATCGGGCCGGTGGTCATGACCGGCGTCTTCCTCGGCGTCAGCAATGGCGTGCTGGAACGCGCACTGACGAAATCACGACCGGGTTATGCAGAGCACGTGCGCCGCACCAGCGCATTCTTCCCCCTGCCCCGCCGACGCCCGGGCGGCGAACCCGACTCACCATGATCATGCCCGTCGTCGCCCTCCTCGGCGGCATCGCGCTCCTCATCGTGAGTGCAGACAAGTTCGTCGAGGGTGCCGCGGCGACGGCAAAGCGGGCTGGCCTGCCGCCACTCCTGATCGGCATGGTCATCATCGGTTTCGGCAGTTCCGTCCCCGAGATGGTGATCTCGGCGCTGTCAGCCTGGAATGGCAATCCGGGGCTCGCGCTGGGGAACGCGTTCGGTTCCAACATCACCAACATCGCCCTCATTCTCGGCGTGACAGCCCTGCTGAGCCCCATCGCCGTTCGCTCCTCGGTGCTGCAGCGAGAACTGCCGATGCTCACTGTCGTCACGGCCGTCACCGCCATCGTCATGTACGACGACCGGGTTCTCAGCCGCACAGACGGCATCATCCTCATTGGCGTGTTCCTTCTGGTCATGGCGTGGTCGGTCTACGAGGGCCTGAAGATCAGTTCGGACGAACTGGCGGACGACGTCCAGTCTTCACTCGCGACGCCCTTGTCAGGCAAGCGCGCCATGGTCTACCTGGTTGGCGGCCTAACCATGCTGGTAGT
>JAGRIN010000301.1 GCA_020443245.1 Pseudomonadales bacterium | reverse complement strand
CGTTCGCGAGCTCCGCAATGCACTCGAGCGTGCTTTCATCCTCTCCGGTGCGACGATCGAGGCGAGTGACTTCGACGTCTTGCGCGATGGCGCGCCGCGACCGGAAAATGTTCTCGCTATTCCGCGTGGCGCAACGATTGCCGACGCGGAGCGTGCGGTCATCCTGGCCGCTATGGAAGATGCGGGCGGCAACAAACGGCGCGCGGCAGCGGCGCTCGGCATCTCGATCAAGACGCTGTACAACCGGTTGCACGACTACGGTGAATATGGCGCGGCCGATTATTTGCGGTAGACAGGCTTCCCCTCGAGGAGCGTCATCGTCACCGGCACCTCATTGATCTCCTCCGGTGCGACGTCGTGCAGGTCCCGGGCGAGAATCACGATATCTGCCATCTTGCCAGGCTGCAGGGAACCGGTGATGTCGTCTTCATGCATCAGCCACGCCCCGTTGATGGTGTAAGCGGCCAGCATATCGTCCAGCGAGACGCGTTCGCCGGCATTCAGCACAGGCGTACCGGTTTCTCCCGGATCCTGGCGCCGGACCCCGACTTCGATCGCATCCAGTGGATTCATCGACGAGACGGGCCAGTCGCTGCCGCCGACGATGCGTCCTCCTGAACGAAGGATCGAGCCGATCGGGTACATCGCGTTGACGCGGTCCTCGCCCACTTGCGGCAGGTTAACGTCCGTAATGTACTGGTCGGGATAGGCCCATAACGCTTCGAAGTCCGCCGTGACCCCGAGTTCCGCGAAGCGTGGCCTGTCTGCCGCATCGACAAGTTGGAGGTGAGCAATCTGGTGGCGGTTGTCGGAAGGACCGTTCGCCCGGGTTGCGGCTTCGATCGCGTCGAGCCCGGCGCGCACGGCGCGATCTCCTATCGCGTGCATGTGTACCTGGATGCCGCGCCGGTCGAGTTCAGTCACACGCGCCGCGAGATCTTTGGGTGTCATCTTGAGATCGCCGCGAAACCCCGGACTGTCGAGATAGGGTTCGAGCAGCGCGGCGGTTTCGCCTTCCAGTACGCCGTCAACGAAGATCTTGACGGCATCGACGTGGAGCCTTGAAGCGGAACCGCGATCCGCCGGACGAACCAGTGTATCGACCGCATCATTCATGTTGTCGACCGAAGCGACCACGCGCGCGGTCAGTTCGCCGCTATTGAGCAAGGTACGGTATGCGTCCAGCTCGTTCTGGCCCGCCCACGCCTCGTCGATCGAAGTAATGCCGAACGAGTTCGCCATCGCGAGTGCGCGGCGCAGTCCGTCTGCGAACGCCTCCGGTGTGGTCGGTGGCACGAGGTCGCGAGCAAGGTCCTGGGCAGACTCTCGCAACGTGCCGGAAGGATTGCCGGCGTCGTCGCGTTCGATAATGCCCGCTGGTGGATCGGGTGTTTCCCGGTTGATCCCGGCCACCTCGAGGGCTTTGGAATTGGCCCACGACGAATGTCCGTCCGCGCCCCCAAGGAAGATCGGGCGGGTCACCGACACAGCGTCCAGCAGCGCTTTGCCAGGATTGGCGTCCTTGAACAGCGACAGGTCCCAGCCGCTGCCGGTAAGCCAGTCGCCCGCAGGCAGGCGCGTGTCGCAGGCTTTCACGGTAGCGATGATCGCGTCGATGGTCCTCGCTGAGGAAAGCTCGCAGAGTGCCAGTCCGACGCCGCCCTGGACGGGATGCATGTGTGAGTCATGGAATCCCGGCAACACCATCTGACCGTGGAGGTCGATGTCCGTGCGCCCCTTGTAATGCCTCGCAATCGACGAATCGTTTCCTACCGCTATGATCCTGCCATCGTCAATCGCAAGGGCGGTCGCCTTCGGCTGCGACGGGTTCATCGTATAGACCGCGCCGTTTCGTAATACCATGTCGACCGGTGCCTGCTCTGTTGCGCATCCGCCCAGCAGGAGAGCGGCGGCAAGATACCACGCCCTCATGCTGTCTCGAGCTCTGACGAGGTAATCGAGGCGGGCGAGGAGAACTCCATGACACCGTCGTCGACGCTGGCGTATCCGAGCGCGACTTTGTCGAGCAGATAGTTCTGGTAAACCTTCCAGGGCGCCTTCGTTCCCTGTCTTGGAAACCTTTCAACCGCACGTTGTACATAACCCGAAGAGAAATCGATGAAGGGTTCTGTCTCGACATCCTCTCCGTGTACACGTGGACAGCATTGTGTGTACCCGTGTTCTTCCATGTAGTTGAGAAGACGACAGACATATTTGCAGGTCAGGTCTGCCTTCAAGGTCCACGATGCGTTGGTGTAACCGAAGGAGGTTGCGATGTTCGGGATGTCACTGAACATCATGGCCTTGTAGGAAAGGCATGACGAGGGCGCGACGCTGCGACCGTCGACCGTGATGGCAAGATCGCTCATGAGCTGCATCTCGAGACCGGTTGCCGTGACGATCAGGTCTGCTGGAATTTCCTTGCCGGATTTCAGCAGGATGCCGCCTGGTGTGAATCGCTCGATGTGGTCCGTGACAACCGACGCCTTGCCTTCGCGAAGCGATGTGAACAGGTCGCCGTCCGGAACGAGACACATACGCTGGTCCCATGGGTTGTAGCGCGGTGTGAAATGCGTCTCGACGTCGTGTTCGGGCAACTCGTTTCTCACCATATCGAGGATCATCTTCTTCACGCGTTCGGGCTTTTTTCGCGCGACACGGAAGAAGTAGAGTCCGAACAGGATGTTGCGCCACCGAACGAGACTGGAGGCGAGCCGCTGCCCCAGGAGGCCGGAGAGCTTCGACGCCATGGCGTCTTCGCCGGGGCGTGAGACCACATAGGTGGGCGAGCGCTGGAGCATCGTGACGTGCGCCGCATCTTTCGCCATCTCTGGCACCAGTGTCACGGCGGTGGCGCCGCTGCCGATTACCACCACCTGCTTGCCGGCGTAGTCGATATCCTCGGTCCACTTTTGCGGATGGACGATGCGGCCCCGAAAATCTTCAGTGCCCTCAAACTCCGGGGTATAGCCCGCGTCATAGTTGTAGTAACCGGAACACATGAACAGGAAGTTGCAGGTCAGTTTCATGACGCTGCCATCCTTGTATTCGGCCTCGACAGTCCAGCGTGACGCTGCGGAAGACCACGACGCACGCTTTACGTGATAGCCGAACCGAATTCTCTGGTCGATCCCGTACTCTTGCGCAGTTTCCTTCAGGTACTCGAGGATGGAGGGCCCGTCCGCGATCGCCTTCGGATTCGTCCAGGGCTTGAAGGCGTAGCCGAGCGTGTACATGTCCGAGTCGGACCGGATGCCGGGATATTTGAAGAGGTCCCAGGTACCGCCGATATTGTCGCGTCGCTCGAGAATCGCCCAGGTTCGGCCCGGACACTTGTCCTTCAGGTGATAGCCGGCGCCGATACCGGAGATGCCGGCACCGACGATCAAAACGTCGAGATGTTCCATGGGTTGGCCAAGGTTGTTGTATCGAGTTGATCCATGAGTCTAAGGGGTCTCGATTGCGTGCGCCAGCCGATCGTGGTGTAGTCCCCGCAAAACATGGGAGGAAGATCATGCCAAGGTTTCTCGTCTTAGCAGTCCTGGCACTTGCCGTGAGTGCGCCGGTTCGGGCCGACCTCGCCGCTGATGCCGACCCGCTCATCGACAAGGTCATGGACAAGGTCGTGGCTTGGCGCCGCGACATTCACCAGCATCCCGAACTCAGCAATCGCGAATTTCGTACCTCGAAGCTGGTCGCGGATCATCTCAGGTCGCTCGGGATGGAGGTTCGAACGGGTGTCGCACATACCGGCGTTATCGGGATTCTTCGAGGCGCCGCGGACAAGCCGGTCGTCGCGCTTCGTGCCGACATGGACGCATTGCCCGTGACCGAACAAGTGGACCTGCCGTTCGCATCGAAAGCCAGGGGCGAATACCAGGGCAGGGAAGTCGGCGTCATGCATGCATGTGGCCATGACAATCACGTCGCGATCCTGATGGGCGCGGCGGAAGTCCTTGCGACGATGCGACACAGGATTCCCGGCACGATCAAATTTATTTTCCAGCCCGCGGAGGAGGGTGCACCTGCGGGAGAAGAAGGCGGCGCGGACCTCATGATCGCCGAGGGAGCACTCGATGATG
>JAGRIN010000300.1 GCA_020443245.1 Pseudomonadales bacterium | reverse complement strand
TTCGCTCGGCATCAACCAGCAAATCGAGCGCTTCGACTGCAGCATCTTCGATGGCGACTACGTCACCGGCGGTGTCGACGAGGCCTACCTTGCACGCATCGAATCGCAGCGCAACGATGCCGCCAAGTCCGCGCGTGGCAGCGCGGGCGATCTTGAACTCATGGAACTTCACAGCCAGGCCTGAGCCCGGCGTGACGGCAGGAAACCCCGATACCGATGCAGGATGCGATCAGGAAGACTATCGGGCAGGTCAGTACGATCCTGCTCGGCAAGGACCATGAGATCAGGCTGGCACTGGCCTGCCTCTTGTCGAAAGGACACCTGCTCATTGAGGATTTGCCGGGTATGGGCAAGACCACACTCGCGCATACGCTTGCCAAGGCTTTGGGCCTCAGCTTTAACCGCATCCAGTTCACGAGTGACCTGTTGCCTGCGGATATCATCGGCGTGTCCGTCTGGGACCGGGACGATTCCTCGTTCTCTTTCCATCCAGGGCCGATCTTCAACCAGCTTGTACTCGCGGACGAGATCAATCGCACGACGCCCAAGACGCAGAGTGCACTTCTAGAAGCGATGGAAGAGCGACAGGTGACCGTCGATGGCGAGACGCGCCGTTTGCCTTCGCCTTTCTTTGTGATTGCGACCCAGAATCCGGTGACGCAAACGGGCACGTTCGCGTTGCCCGAATCGCAACTGGACCGGTTTTTGATGCGCATCGAACTCGGGTATCCGGACCCTGCGGCGGAACGTACGCTACTGAAGGGCGAGGATCGAAGAGAGATGCTCGAACATCTCGAGGCGGCCATTACCGCGGAAGAACTCTCTGAGATCCAGGAAGCCTGTAGTCGAGTGAAGGCATCCGACGCGCTGCTCGACTACATCCAGCGCCTGGTCCACTACACGAGGCAGGCGCCGGAGTTTGCCTATGGACTCTCGCCGCGTGGTTCGCTGGCCCTGCTCGCGTGTGCGCGAACCTGGGCGTTCATCGACGGTCGCGAATTCGTGGTGCCGGAAGACGTGCAGGCCGTGCTGGGGCCAGTGGTCGAACATCGGCTCCGCGAGGCGGCGGATTTTTCCGGACACGGCGGCACGGCACTTGCGCAACGCCTCTTGACCAGCGTCGACGTCGTGGGCTGACGCTACCCGGGACAAGGTCATGGCCGAGAACATCAAGGGTGGCAGATTTTTCCGGTCCAAACAGTTTGAGCGTTGGCTGAATCGCCGGTTGCCGCCTGCCAACAGCATCGAACTGGGGCAGGGCAACATCTTCATCCTGCCGACCCGTGAGGGTGCCTACGTGATGATCCTCGTGTTCCTCATGGTGCTGGGCGGCATCAACTACCAGAACAGTCTGATTTTCGTGCTGGCATTCCTGCTCGCGAGCCTGTTCATGGTTGGCATACTTCATACCTTCCGCAACCTTTCCGGTCTCATCATCGAGGCGGGCAGCGCCCGGCCGGCATTCGCCGGCGAAGATGCCGAGTTCCAGGTCATCGTCTCGCGACAGGGCGCGCGTACCTACGAGGCCATCACCATCGGCTGGGACCGGGAACTCATGCGTGACGTCGATCTCATTGATGACGAGGAGGCGCGGGTGCGCGTCTACGTGCCGACGAAGAGGCGCGGACTGCTGAATCCGGGGCGAATGCTGATCGAGACAACCTATCCGCTCGGGCTGTTTAGGGCCTGGTCATGGGTCGACCTCAACGTCACAACCCTGGTCTACCCCAGGCCGATTGCGGCTGGCGAGATTCCGGCTTCAGAAAGCAATACGGACGAAGGTGAGGCGGTTCGCCGTGAGGGGGCCGACGACTTCCAGGGATTACGTGACTTCCATGACGGCGATACCTTGCACCATGTCGCCTGGCGATCCTATGCCCGTACTGGCGAGTTGGTCGTCAAGGAATACGCAGCCTTCGTCGATCGCCGCGTCTGGCTCGACTGGGCGCACCTGCCCGGACTGGATCGGGAGAATCGACTTTCGCGTCTTTGTTACTGGTTGCTGGATGTCTCGAAGGGTAATGACGAGTACGGCCTGCGCCTGCCGGGGATCGAGATCGAACCCGGGCGCGGAAACGCCCATCGCGACCGACTGCTGCGGGAACTTGCGCTCTTTGAGGCATCCCCGTGACGGCGCTATACCAGATTCCCCGCAACAGCCTGGCCTGGCTGCTTGCCGCGCAGGTGGCGGTGATCGCACCGCACGTGACACGCCTGCCGATCTGGGTGACGTTGGTCAGTGCGGGCTGCTTCTTCTGGCGCATCATGGTGTATCGCGGCCGCTGGCGTTACCCGGGACGGTGGACCAAGGTCGCCTTCGTTCTGGTTGGCGTCGTCGGTATACCGGTCGGGTACCGAACGATCCTGGGGCTCGAACCGGCGGTGGCCATGCTGGTGATCGCGTATGTGCTCAAGCTGCTGGAAATGCAACACAAGCGCGATGCGTATATTGTCGTGTTGCTCGGTTACTTCGTGGCGATGACGCAGTTCCTGTTTTTCCAGACGATTCCGTGGACGCTTTATATGATGGGCGCGGTGCTGATGATTACTGCCGGGCTCATTGGACTGAACCAGACCAGAACACATGCGCGTCCGCTCGTCACCCTCAGGACGGCCGGCCTGCTGATGGCGCAGTCGGTACCGCTCATGGTGATCCTGTTTGTGCTGTTTCCTCGGTTGCCGCCCATCTGGACCGTACCGATGCCGAGCCAGGTGGCGCGTTCCGGCGTGAGCGATACCGTTGCGCCGGGCGACATTGCAAGCCTTGTCGCCTCGTCAGATCTCGCGTTCAAGGCGACGTTTGATGGCGAGCCACCTCCCTTCAGCCGACGATACTGGCGCGGGGTTGTGCTGAGCCGGTTCGATGGCAGGGCGTGGCGCCAGGACAACCTCGTGTGGCCGACGGTGTGGTGCAAGCTGAACGAGCCGCCGGACTGGGTTTCCGACATCGAAACATCAGGTGACGCGATCAGTTACGACATCATTCTCGAGCCGACGCAGCAGAACTGGCTATACAGCCTCAATGTGCCGACGCTGCCGAACGATCGTGACATCGTGATGGCACGTGACTACCGGCTGGCAAGCACCGAGCCCGTGTCATCGAAGATTCGCTACCAGGTAGTCTCGCATCCGGTGCATACGCTCGAGGCGAACCTGTCTGACTTCTGGCGGTATCGCACGACGTTGTTGCCGGACGAGGGCAACCCGCGCAGTCGTGAACTCGCGAGGCAGCTGATGCAGGAAGCGGGCTCACCGCGGGACTACGTTCGTCGCGTGCTGCGAATGTACAACGAACTCGGGTTCGTCTATACCCTGAAACCTGCGACGCTCGGCAAGGATCCGGTCGACGGTTTCCTGTTCGATACGCGCCGCGGCTTTTGCGAACACTATGCAAGCAGCTTTGCGTTTCTCATGCGCGCGGCGGGCGTGCCGGCGCGAGTGGTTGCCGGTTACCAGGGCGGCGAGTACAACCAGTTCGGCGATTATGTTGCCGTTCACCAATACGACGCCCACGCATGGGCAGAAGTCTGGTTCGAGGGACAGGGCTGGGTCAGGGTCGACCCGACCGCAGCGGTCGCGCCGGACCGAATCGAACGTGGACTCGAGGCAGCCGTCAAGGACGAGCAAACGTTCCTCGCGGATTCACCGCTCAGTGCGATGAGTCACCAGATGCTGTGGCTCGTTGAACTTCGGCTGCAACTCAGCGCGATTTCCTATTACTGGGATTCGTGGATCGTCGGCTACAACCCGTCGGTACAACAAGCGTTCCTTTCACGCCACCTGGGCAATTTCGATCGCAAGGAGATCGGCATGCTCATGCTCGGTCTGTTCTTTGCGGTGCTCGGGGTCATCGGGCTCATCCTGCTGATGAAACGCCCCTATCGCACGATCGCGCCGGCGGACAAGGCCTACCTGCGTTTTTGCGCGGTGTTGTCACGGCAGGGCATTCCCAGGGAACGGGGTGAAGGTCCGATCGACTACGCGCAGCGGGTCGCGCTCGCCCGACCGGAACTCGAGGGCGCTGTGTCGGACGTGACGGCCGCCTACATCGACCTTGTGTATGGTCAGTCAGCCGAAGGCACCGGTCGGCTGCAACGCGCCGTCAGGCACTTTCGGCTCCAGGCCCTGGCATAGAGCGA
>JAGRIN010000299.1 GCA_020443245.1 Pseudomonadales bacterium | reverse complement strand
CGCCTCACTAGCTCGAGTTTCCTCGCGACCAACGCAACCTGTCTCAATTTCATGGCGACCGGACTCCCCTGGAACTGGTTCACGCACTTTATCAGGATTTGTACGCTATCATGCCTGTTCGGCCGACTGGAGTGACAATATGAAATGGATTCTCGCCCTCACGATGGCCCTCGCCCTGCCCCTCACCGCGGCGGCAGATGAGGACTTTGAACCCACCGCCGCAAAAATCACCGCCGCGCTCGGCGATGCTCGCCGCACCGATTCCGACACGGCGCGAGACGAGAACCGTAAGCCGCTGGAAACGCTGGAATTCTTCGGCCTGCGGGACAACATGACCGTACTCGAACTCGTTCCCGGCGGGGGCTGGTATACAAAGATCCTCGCACCGGTACTCGAGGAGAAGGGCAAGCTGTACATCTCCATCGGCGCCGAGAGAACGTTCGGGAAATTCAAGGACCAGGCGGGGTTCGGCTCGATGCAACTGATCCCCTTTGCCACCGAGAATTTCATCCGCACACCCGGTGCACGGCGTGCGTCGGTGCCGGAGTTCAGCTTCGGGTTACGCAACAAGATCGACCTCGCACTCACCTTCCGTAACATGCACAACTTCACCGAGGAAGGTCGCCACAACATCAACAAGGCCGTATTCGAGGCGCTGAAGCCCGGTGGCTATTACGGCGTCGTCGACCATACGCGCCGGCACATGCAGGAAGACTACGACGAAGTCTGGCGCAGGATGGACCCGGTAGAGATCATCAAGGAAGTGGAAGCTGCCGGATTCAAGTTCGTCGACTACAGTACCCTGCACTATCGACCTGACGACGAACTGCGGTACGAGGTGGGTCGCAAAACGGTGACCGGCAACACCGACCGCTTTACGTTCCTCTTCAGGAAGCCCTGAAGCGGTCTGTAAGACCCGGCTATCCTGTCACGCCTGGCGCAAGAGCGCCTTGACCTCGTCGACAAGCAGGTTGGGGCAACAGCGTGTGCGGAAGTCGACGTCGACAAACTGGAATGCCACTGTCCGGTCGGTCGCGATGACATAGGTCGCGGGCAACGGGAGATCCCAGTTGCCCGACTCGTTCACCTCATCGATGTGAACGCCCCACTCGTCAAACAACGCAATTTCCTCGCTCACCAGTGAGTACACAAGATCGAAGGTGCGGGCGATCTGGTTGTTGCGGTCGAAGATGAGGTGGAGGGGGCCGGACGTTTCTTCAGGGGGATGTTGCGGGGTCAGTGCGAGATAGTGGCAGCCGATGGATTCGAGTTCGTCACGGATCGCCTCGAACGCTTCGAGCTCCGTCTTGCAGTACGGACACCACAGGCCCCGGTAGAAGTTGATGACAACCGGCCCTGACTCCAGCAGTTCGTACAGGCTCGCCTGGTTATTCTCGGCGTCGATAAAACTGAAATCCGGTGCGGTCTCGCCGGGTTGCAGGCAGCGATTCAGGATGCCACTGCGCCGAAGTCGCGCGGTGAGGCGGGTCAGCACGGCCATCTGCGGCGTCGGCAATTGGTCGCAATGCGTTGCGCGGAGTTTCGCGAGCCTTGCCGACAGATCTGTACCGGAGGTTTCCATCACGCTCGCCAATATATTATATTCACCAGTCTTTGTTAACTGAGCACCATTTAATGAACTCTATTCTGGGTTGGAATAGATCACATGGATAGGCTCACTGCCATGCAGATGTTCGTTCGCGTCGTGGAGACCGGCAGCTTTTCGGCCGTCGCCCGCGAAATGAACAGCACGCAGCCCACAATCAGTAAGAATATTGCAGAACTCGAATCGTGGCTAGGGGCCAAGCTACTGAACCGGAGCACCCGCAGTCTTCGTTTGACTGAAACGGGTACCGACTACTACGAGCGTTGTGTCGCAATCCTCCAGGACGTCGAGGAAGCCGAGCAGATGGTGGGCCAGTTGCAGACCCAGCCCAAGGGTACGGTGCGCGTCTCGACGGTGGTCGCCTTCGGCAGGCTCCACCTTGTGCCTCGCCTGAAGGGTTTCTACAAGGCATTTCCCGACATCAAGGTCGACGTTCGACTCAACGACCGCTTTATCGACCTGGTGGAAGAAGGCGTCGACGTCGCAATCCGCATGGGAACCCTCGCTGATTCAACGCTGATCGCCAAGAAACTGTGCAGCAGCCCGAATGTCACAGTGGCATCGCCGGAATACCTCAAGTTGTCGGGCATCCCGCAGCACCCACGCGACCTGCGGGATCACAACTACCTTCAATATGCGGACGTGGGCAGCCGAAACGAGACGCGTTTCAAGGACCAGGGAGAACCCTTCCATGTGCGCGTCGACGGCAACTTCTCAACCAACAACTCGGAAGCGATTCGCTCTGCTCTCGTCAACGGGCTCGGAATTGCCCGTACGCCCCGCTGGCTGGTCGGGGACCTGATCGCAAACGGTGAACTCGTTACGGTACTGGAGGACTTCCAGCCCGACTCGATGAATCTCTACGCGGTTTACCCGCCAGGCAGGCACCTCCCTTCCCGCGTTCGCTCGTTCATCGATTACTTCGCGGAACAGTTCAAGGACTGCAGCCTGATCGGCGGTTGCAACTGAGGGCGCTAGTGCGCCAGCGTATCGATCATTGTCTCGACCGTCTCCGGTGGCCGCGGGGCGTCCGCCGAGTATTCGGCGACAGCCGCAACGAGCAGGACCCAGCCAGAGACCAACAGGATTGTGATCCAGTTGAACAAGGGTGGCCGACTCCGCACAGAACGTGGCGCGACAGAAAGCGGCGTGCTCGGCCGTTCATCACACAGTTGGCACGTACTCATGAATTTTCACCTGGCAGCATTTAGTAAACCCCGCCATTTTATATATTCACAAGCACCTAAGAACGCGAATAATCGGAATATATTAGATCATTTCACGGAATATATGGGATGTGGGGCCACGCTCTGGACCCCATATCCCCCCTGATCGGCACCAATCTAGAATGAATAGACCAGCGTCAGGGCTGTCTCTGTGTCCGTTTTTTCATTGCCAACCGGCACGTCGGACTGGTGTTTGATGTTGACCGAGAACTTCATGGCGAGGTTGCCGTTCACCTTGGATTGCAGGGCAGACTCGGACCGCGTGATGGTGTTCTTGTCGCCGATTTCCACCGACAGAAGCTGGTGGAACTTTGCCGTCTCACTGATGCGCCAGTCATAGTTGGCGGCGAGACGCGTAATGAACTCGTTGGTGCTGTCGCCCATGTCCGGCACCGAGTGCCGAAGACCGATACCAACGTCTCCACGGAGCTGGTGATTCTCACGGTTGATGAGAGAACGTGAGTAACCGACCGTCGCATCTGTCTGGTAGTCGTAACCGCTGAACCGGTCGTCTTCGTAGGAGATGCGGCCGAACAGCGAGTGGTCGCCTTCGAGCTTGTAGTCGCCCTGGTAGTAGGTGTAATACTTCTCAGCGGTGACGGTGCCGTCTTCCGACGAACGGAGGGCGTCGAACGAGGCCGTGTGTTTGAAGAGTTCGCTATCCAGCGTGGCTCTGGCAGCGACCTTGAAATTCTGTTGTTTGGTGTTGCCGGTCGTGACGACGGCACCCACCTCTACTTCGCTGGCCCAGGCTTTGTCGGCTGCGGCGTCATCCGCCTGCGCCAGCGGCGCAACGATCGCCAGCGCAATCAATATCGCCAGCGCATTCAATGGTGCGAGAACGTGCTTCATGTTCTGAAAAAATCTCCGGTTAGACGAAAGCGCGCCAGTATAGCAAACTCAAGGCGATTTCCCGCCTCACGGTGAACCTTCAGCCCCCCTGGTCCGTCATTGGTACCGATGACACATCAAAGCGAACGCATCTACGACGAACTGCTCGTTCTCCGCTGCCAGGACGGCGACCGCGACGCGATGGCAACCCTCGTGAAGCGCTGGCAACAGCCGCTCGAACGCTTTGCCACATTTGTCGCGCGGGACCCTGACCTGGGCCGCGAGGCCGTTCAAGAGGCTTGGCTCTCGATCATCCGCGGCCTGGCGCGACTGGAGGACCCGGCACGGTATCGCCAGTGGATGTTCCGCATCGTTCACAACAAGTGCATGGACCTGCTTCGAGTCCAGCGTCGCGCCGAGGGCGACCGAGCCGCGGAGCCCGTCGGGCGCGCCCACTTCGATCACGTGGAAAACGTCGACCAGGT
>JAGRIN010000002.1 GCA_020443245.1 Pseudomonadales bacterium | reverse complement strand
TTTATTCTCGAGGAAACCTCCGGGTGCGCCGCGTACTGCCGTTTGAGCCACATTCGTGGCGCGTACGGGTCCCCGGGTGAATCATGCGCCGGAAGGTCGTCGATGCTGAATGTCCTGAAGTGCGGCCCTGGTTCCGGAGCGGGTTGCGTCCTTGCAGATTCGAGTGCCCGAAGATACAGGTCCATGCCCGATCGCATTGCCGGTTCTTCGGGTGGCCATGTCTTATCGGGTGTCTTATCGGGTGTCTTATCGAGTGTCTTATCGAGTGTCTCGGGGTCCTCGGGTATATCGGCCGATTGTTGGAGAACAGCGGACTCCTCATGCGTTCTGGGCGTTGGCACTGGCTGTTCGGGAACGTGCGGCGTGTCGACAGGAATTCGTCGAAGCTCCACTTTGAGCGTCGGGGAGGGAATGAGACGGGCCGGCAACTCAAGTTGCCAGTGATATATAAAGACTGCATGACAGACGGCCGCGAACAAGAGCGCGGCCCAGATGCGCTGGCGGCCGTGCGAAGGGGCAACGGTGAGGTATTGGGGGTCAAACTCGCTCATCTTGTTGGTGTTGTCAGCGCTCCGGCGTTGGACAGCAAATCATCGTTTAGATTCATGCATTCCATGACGTTGGCGATTGCAACCCTGCGCTTTAAACTGGAATCGGGTGCACACCAAAACGGTCAGATGCAATTACTGACAGCTTACGAGCAATCCTGTAGCAAAAACGGCTATTTGCCGGATCCGGCCCAGATTGAGGTCGTTCGACGACTCGAGCGTTTTGCCGATGCGCCGCGAACGAACCGGCGAGCAAAAGGCCTTTACCTGTGGGGCAACGTCGGTCGAGGCAAGACAATGCTCATGGACCTGTTCTATGAGCAGTTCCCCGGTCCAAGGAAACGACGAATTCATTTCCACGCGCTGATGAGAGAAGTGCGGGATCGGCTCGCCGCTGAGACCGGGCCGAACCCGATGCGACGCGTCGTATCTGCGCTTGCTCCCGAGAATTCCTTGCTGTGTATCGACGAGATGCATATCACCGATGTCGACAATGCACTGATCGTCGAACTGTTGCTGACGGAATTGCTCAAGACCCACCTTGTCGTGGTGACCACGTCGAATTTCTCGCCTGATGACCTGATGCCGGACGCTGTCGGTATCTCCCGTGCCAGCATCGAGGACTCCGGCAAGCCCGGCCAGCTCTTTCTCGCGTCGCGCAACGAAACGCTCAGGATGATCGACGACAGCTTCGAGCTGGTACGCATTGAAGGTGAGCGCGACTATCGATCGCGTTCCGCGACACGTGACGGTCGCTATATTGCTGCATCGAATGCTGATCGCGAGTTCGAACAGATTGTCCGTGCGGGAGACTTCGGTGACCGTTGCCCGAATGTGATTGAGATATCGGGGCGTACGATTCCATGCGTCGAGCGGTACGAGCGCGCGATTTGGTGGAACTATGACGTGGTGTGCGAGGGTGCGTTCTCCTATCGCGATTATCTCGAGGTGCTGGGCGAAGTCGATCTGCTCCTGCTCGGTAACGTCAATGTCCGTTCCCTCGACGGTGCGCGACGATTTGCGTGGCTGGTAGAGGTGATCTATGACCTGGGCAAGTCGCTGGTTGTATCGTCTTCGTTGCCGCGTGACGCAGTGTTCTCGAACCTGGAAGTGCCCGATCATATGATGCTGGAGTTCGCGCGTGTCGCGAGCCGGCTGGAGGAGTTGACCGGATGAAGATTGTTGCGAACTGGTCGCTTCTCATAAGCGTTCTGCTGGCGCTGGTATCGCTCAGTGGCTGCGCGTCGCTCGACCAGGAGAAGGCGTCGCCCCGAGATGGAATCGATACGCACTCACCGCCGGGCTTTCTTGCTGTGCCGGACAGCGGGATGGGTCCCGGGGTGCTGGTGCTCCATCCCTGGTGGGGATTGAACGGCACGATCAAGGACATCTGTCGGGACCTGGCTTCGCGCGGCTATGTCGCTTTTGCCCCGGACCTGTACCACGGGGACGTGGCGAAGACCATCGCACAGGCGGAGACATTGGCTCGGCGGCTCGATGAACATCATGTGCAGGCATCTGGTGATGTACTGAGCGCGTTGGCTTATCTCACGCAGCGCAGCGAGAGCCATCACAGGGGTGTCGTCGTTATCGGATTCTCGCTTGGCGCATTCTATGCGCTGGAAAGCGCTTCATCGGCGCCGGAAGCCATTCACGCGGTGGTGTTGTTCTATGGCACGGGTGGTGGGATGGATTTCTCTAAGTCCTCCTCGTCCTACCTCGGTCACTTCGCATCCGATGACCCCTATGAACCGAAGGAGAGCGTGGATTGGCTTCGTGGAGAATTAGAGAAGGCGGGTCGTCCCGCCACTTTCTATACCTACGAGGGAACCGGGCACTGGTTTGTCGAGCCGGACGTCACGGCTGCCTACAATCCGGATGCGGCCGCGCTCGCGTGGTCAAGGACCTACGATTTCCTGGAACGCTACTTTGCTGGCGCGGTCGAGGAGTAACACGGTCCCTATTGTGCGGCCTGGTCGGTGAGTTGTT
This sequence comes from Pseudomonadales bacterium, assembly GCA_020443245.1. Taxonomy (GTDB): domain Bacteria; phylum Pseudomonadota; class Gammaproteobacteria; order Pseudomonadales; family Azotimanducaceae; genus JANQJA01. Next base: position 31,386 of record JAGRIN010000002.1, on the reverse strand, counting down.
CGATCCGCGCGTTGCGTGACCTGACCATTTCGATGAGCTTCGATTTTACGTCGTTCAGTCGATCGATCTCGGCCTTTTGTGCGGCGACGATTCGTTTTGCCTTGCGCAGCTGGCTCTGTGCTTCCTCGAGCGCCAGCTGGATCGAGACGCGCGCCTTGACCGTCTCCGGGTAGATCGGCTTGGAGATATAGTCCACGGCGCCTGCCTGCAGTCCGGTCGCTTCTTCTTCCTTGTGATCGAGTGCGGTAAGGAACACAACCGGTATGTGCTGCGTGTCTGGATTCGACTTGAGTCGGCTGCAGGTTTCGTAGCCGTCCATGCCGTTCATCGTGATGTCGAGCAGGATCAGGTTGGGCCGGGGTTCGGCTGACGCAATATCGAGGGCTTCTTCGCCGGACATGGCGCCGACAATGTCGTATTGCTCGTCAAGGTAGATCGTCAGGAGTTCGATATTGATGCTTTCGTCATCGACGATCAGGATGCGTTTCTTGTCTCCCACAGCAGACTCCGGCGGTACAACGAAATACTCATCTTATCGTCAGCACCATCAATGCACCATGTTCTGCTTTTTTCCGGAAGCAGGGGAATTGCGCGATGCGACCGAGGGCCGTAGTCTTGAACGTGACGATTGAGGGCGTGGCCTGGTGAGGTAAACGTTTTGGAGTCCACAATCCTTTCAGGAACCGTCGCGAGCCTGTTGGCCGGGCTCTGCACCGGAATCGGCTCGTTCGGGGTTTTCTTCCTTCGCAAGCTGACACCCCGGCTCGAAGACGGCATGCTGAGCTTCGCGGCAGGGATCATGTTGGCCGCATCGTTCTTTTCCCTGCTCCTGCCGGCCATCGAATATGGTGAAAACTACTACGGCGGAAAAGAGCTCGCGGTGACTATTGTCATCGTGGGCCTCATGTCCGGCGCGATTGTCTTGCACCTGATCCATCGCTTCCTTCCACATGAGCACTTTTTCTCCGGGCGTGAGGGCCCTGATCCGGGCGCCCTGTCGCGCATCTGGCTTTTTGTGATCGCCATCACCCTGCACAATTTTCCGGAAGGCATGGCTGTCGGCGTTGGCGTCGCGGGCAGTGGCATCGAGCGCGGTGTGCCGCTCGCAACGGGCATCGCAATCCAGAACATTCCGGAGGGGCTTGCGGTTTCTGTATCGTTGCTGGCGGTCGGCTACTCGCGCCCTGAGGCCTTCTGGGTCGGTTTCCTGACAGGCCTTGCCGAGCCGATCGGTGGTTTGTTCGGCGCGGTGGCGGTCTCGGTTGCTGGCCCGCTCATGCCCTGGACGCTGGCGTTTGCCGCGGGTGCCATGCTGTTCATCATCAGCGATGAAATCATTCCGGAGACACACCGGCGCGGACTCGAGTCGCTCGCGACGTTCGCGCTGATGCTGGGGTTCGCGTCAATGATGTACCTGGACGCGACCCTCGGTTGACAGGAATACTATGACGTCGCAGGTAATTGTCCCATTGACCTGCACGTCGCATGCTGGAGCCACCAACTGAGGAGACTCTGCCATGCAACGTACATTGATTGTCATCACACTCGTCCTGTTCAGCGTCCTGACTGGCGCCGCACTCTGGTACCACGGCTATCTGGGCATATTAGCGCCGCACTTCAAGACGTTCGGGGCCGGTCAGGTCCTGGCCGATCTCGTCATCGCGCTGACGCTGGTGATGGTGTGGATGTGGAATGACGCGCGCAACAGCGGGCGCAACGTCTGGCCGTTCCTGCTGATAACGCTCTTTCTCGGGTCCTTCGGCCCGTTGCTTTACCTGCTGTTCCGAAAGGAACCGGTGAGGCTGGGAGAATAATAGATCAGTTGTAGAACTCCGTTTTTTCGGGGCGGGCGCCTGTCACCAATAGCGTTGGCGGGTAATGAATCGCGAGGCGTGTCACGAGCCGCGCGCTGGTTTGAATGGATGAAGTGATTGCACTATCATCGCGCGCCCGCCCATTCGCTCCAGGAAACGCGTCATGAAACGCATCGCCATTCTCGGTTCGAGTTGCGCCGGCAAGACGACGTTGTCGAAGCGCCTCGAAGAGAAGCTCGGCTACAAGCGGCTCGAACTGGACGCCATCAACTGGCTGGCGGGCTGGCAGGAGAGGGATTTCGATGAGTTTCGCAATATTGTCGACCGTGAAACCGAGGCCGAGACGTGGATCACGGACGGCAACTACGGCAGTCGCCTCGGGTCGATGCTGGTCGACCGTGCGGACACGATCATCTGGATCAACCTTCCGTTTTTGACCGTTTACCGCCGTCTGATGCAGCGCCAGTACCGGCGCCTGTTCCTGAATGAGGAGTTGTGGAACGGCAATCGGGAGGGATGGCGGCAGGCCCTCTTCGAGAAGGATTCGCTCATCTACTGGATCCCCCGAACCTGGCGGCGGCGTAATCGTGTGCTGCGCAGGCTGTTTGATCGTCCCCCGCCCGGCAAGCAGATGCTCGAGTTTCGCAGTGTTCTCGAACTCGAGCGGTGGATCGGTCAGGTCCAGCCGCATCCCTTGTGAATTGCGCGCGCTCTATCGCAATATGATCACTGAAACTCACATCCCGGTGAGGGGATAGTCGTTGGACAACAACTCGACGCTGGCGCCGCTTCGCGTATCGACGTTCCGCGCGATCTGGATGGCCAGTATCGTGTCGAATTTCGGTGGGCTGATCCAGGGCGTGGGCGCCGGCTGGATGATGACCTCAATCTCCGATTCCGCGGCCATGGTCGCGTTGGTCCAGGCTTCCACCACGCTCCCCATCATGACGCTTTCTCTCGTGGCCGGCGCGGTAGCTGACAGTTTCGACCGGCGAAAGGTCATGCTGGCCGCACAGATATTTATGGCGCTGGTGTCCGCCAGCCTGGCTGCGTGTGCCTGGTTCGGCCTCATTACGCCGTGGTTTTTGCTGACGTTCACCTTCCTCATCGGTTGCGGCGGCGCCTTCAACAATCCTGCGTGGCAAGCCTCTGTAGGAGATATCGTGCCGCGAGAGCAGGTCCCGTCGGCCGTTCTGCTGAACAGTGTCGCGTTCAACGTGACGCGTAGCGTCGGACCTGGCGTCGGCGGTGCGATCGTCGCCGCGGCCGGCGCAGCGGCAGCTTTTGCTGTGAATGCGGTGACTTACATCGGCATGATCGGCGTGTTGTGGGCCTGGAAGCCGAATACCCCACGCTCATCGCTGCCGCGAGAGCGACTGACTGCAGCGATGACCACAGGGATTCGCTATGTTGCGTTGTCGCCCAACATACTCAAGGTGTTGCTCAGGGGCTTTTTGTTCGGCCTGACCACCGTTGTGATTCTCGCGCTGTTGCCGCTTGTCGCGCGCCACCTGATCGGTGGTGACGCGCTCGTTTACGGGATGATGTTGGGTGCTTACGGCATCGGTGCGGTGGCGGGCGCGATGTTTTCTCGCCAGTTACGTGAGAAGTTGACGAACGAGAACCTGATTCGTTGGTCGTTTTTCGCATTCGCATTCTGCGCATCGCTGACAGCGATCAGTCGGGATTTCTGGATTACAGCCGGCGCACTCACTGTTGGCGGCGCCTCCTGGGTGATTGCGCTATCGCTCTTCAACACAACCGTGCAGATGTCGACGCCACGCTGGGTTGTCGGGCGGGCGCTGTCGCTTTACCAGATGGCGGTTTTTGGTGGTATGGCATCCGGGAGCTGGATCTGGGGCACGATCGCCGAACGGTGGTCGCCGGACATGTCGTTGCTGGTTGCCGCGGCAGGGATGTTGGTCGGAGCCGCTGTGGGCATCAAGGTTCCGCTACCGAGTCGCGAAAACCTGAACCTCGACCCGCTCAATCGCTGGCGCGAGCCTCGCGTTGCGCTCGGCATCGAACCGCGTAGCGGTCCGGTTGCGATCACGATCGAGTACGCGATCGAGGCGGGCAACCTGGATGCGTTCCTGCAGGTGATGCGTGAACGTCGTCGAATTCGACGTCGTGACGGCGCACACGACTGGTCGCTCACGCAGGATCTGGCAAATCCGGAAGTGTGGGTGGAGCGGTTCGAGGTGCCGACGTGGGTGGATTACATTCGATTTCATTCGCGCACGACACAAGCCGATGCGCACGTGAGCGATCGCCTGCAGGCGCTGCACAAAGGCGATTGGCCGCCCAGAATCCAGCGCATGCTGGTCTGGAAGGGGACAGCGGTTCGTGTCGTGCCGCCGCCCCCGGAACCGACCGAAGTACTCTAGTTGGCAGGACGCTCGTTCGCCATTTGTGCGCGGCGTGCCTGGAACTCCTCGGTGGAGTTGACTTTCGGCATCGGGGTGTCGGGTACCGGGACACCGAGGAAGTTGCACAGGGGCTCCCAGCCCTGGGCAACCTCGTAAACGAGAAGTCGACTCGCGGGAATCACATCTCGAACCGTCTGGTTGTGGCGGTTGAATACGTCGATAACGTGATCGTGTTCACGCATTCGATTTTCGAAGAGACGTGCGATCACCTTCCGGTACATCTGGTTGAAGGGTTGTTCATCGTCTGGCGGCATTTCGTTCGGGAAAATGGTTGCCTGCGTCGACTTGAACCAGGATTCCGGGTCGCGTTCAGTCAGGATGATCTTCGCGTCGGGATAGGCATCAGCAAGTTCCCGGTAGAACGTTGCCGAAGGCCAGTCGACAGTCGAACTGTAGCCGTCGAAGATCTTCTCCCAATCGGGCTTGCCGTCTGCGGCTTCGACCCACCAGGCGGGTGCCTCGGGGTTCTTGAAGACTTCCATCATGTGATAGCAGGGACCGAACCCGAGTTGCTCGAGGGCAAGCTTGAGAGACAGTGTGCCGGTTCGCCCATATCCGGCGCCGATAACCTTGAGTGTCATGCGAGCGTTGTCCGCCTGTTGTCATCGAAGTGGTGAAGCATAGCAGGTTTGCCAGGGCCGGAACGGGTAGAATATCTGGATGATTAACATAGAGAAATTGTCAGGTGAAGTGTGGCGGGTCACGGTCGACGGCGACACCACGACCCACCACGAGGTCACCGTTCCGGCGGCATATTTTGAGCAGTTGACCGGTGGAGCCGGCACCGTCGAGGATTTGCTCGTGCGTTCTTTCGAATTCCTGCTCGCTCGCGAGAGCAATACGAGCATTCTGCGCGCGTTCGAACTCTCTGTTATCAGCCGATACTTTCCCGAGTATGAAGATGAGATCCGCGCCGGGTGATGGACAAGTACAACGGTACGAAACGGATTGCGGTTCTGTTGGCTGGCCACGAAGAGACGGTGACGATCGGTTGTTCCGGTGCCGATGTCTTCCGGTTGGCCGGGCACGGCGAGACCTGCTTTCTCAAGGCCAGGCCGCTGTGCGACAACGAGCCATTTGAGCGGGAAGCGGCGGTGCTCGAATGGCTCGCGCCTCAGGTGCCTGTTCCGCGTGTGCTGGAGTGTGGCGTTGACGGCGAGTTCGAATATCTCCTGACCTCGGCCGCCATCGGCGTTGACGCCACAGTGGCGATGGAAAAGATGCCGTTTCGCGAACTGGCGGCCGCGCTGGCAGACGGATTGCGCCGCATTCACTCGCTGCCAATTGATACCTGTCCTTTCGATGAACGACTCGACGTCAAACTTGAAAGGGCGGAGCGCAATGTCAACGCGGGACGAGTCGATGAAAATGACTTTGACGAGTGCCGACGGGGTTGGTCGGCGATGCAGGTCCTTGCGTTTTTGAGATCGGAGCGGCCAGCTGAACGGGACTGCGTGTTCAGTCACGGAGACTATTGCCTGCCGAACGTGATGCTGGAAGATGGTCGCGTCAGTGGTTACATCGATCTCGCGGGTGCCGGCATCGCAGACCGCTACAACGATCTTGCGATTGCCAGTCGCAGCGTAGAGCACAACCTGGGCCAGGGCTATGGTGACGTCTTCCTCGAGTGTTATGGGATCGCCGACCTGGATGATGGCCTGATCGAGTACTATCGCGCAGTCGATGAACTGTTCTGAGCAGGGTGGAGGAACCGATTTGGAATTGAGTGAAGCGATCGAACAGGCTTTTGAAGGCGGCGATGTGCCAAAAATCGAGGAAAGAATTCGTGAAGTGTTTGCGGGCCTCGAATCCGGTGAGCTCCGCGTTGCCGAGAAGGTCGATGGGCAATGGGTGACGAACGAATGGGTGAAAAAGGGATTGATTCTCGCGTTTCGTCACTTTGAACCGACGCTTTTCGACGACGGCGTGTCGTCGTATTTCGACCGGATTGCGCCGCGCTTTCATGATTCGAGCGCTGATACCTTCCGTGCCGTTGGTGCGCGCGTTACCCCGGGCGCCGTCGTGCGCAGTGGTGCATTTCTCGGAAAGAACGTCGTCCTGATGCCTTCCTTTGTCAATGTAGGGGCGTATGTCGGTGAGGGAACGATGATCGATACCTGGGCCACGGTCGGATCGTGCGCACAGGTTGGCCGGAACGTTCATATCTCCGGCGGCGTCGGACTGGGCGGCGTGCTGGAACCGGCGCAGGCCACGCCCACGATCATTGAGGATGGATGCTTTGTCGGCGCGCGCTCGGAAGTCGTCGAAGGCGTCGTGGTTGAAGAAAACTCGGTGATCGGGATGGGCGTCTTTATCGGCAAGAGCACACCGGTCTATGACCGCGAAACAGAAGAGACACACTATGGCCGTGTACCGGCAGGGTCGGTCGTCGTTTTCGGTGTGTTGAACCGCGACAAGTACGGGCTCAATGCCGCGATCATCGTAAAAAAGGTCGATGCACAGACGCGCGCCAAGACCTCCATCACTGAACTTTTGCGAGGACTTTAGTGCGTGGCTGATGGCCTGGTGATCATGCCTCCCCGAACTTGGTTTCGACCATCACGCCAACATCGCGCAACATGCCCATCGGCAGGACACCACCCGCGCACACGATAACAGCATCGTTGGCCAACTCGCGTGACTCGCCAGAGACGTTGATTCGCAACGATTGCTCGTCGATTCTTTCGACTTCAGAGCCCAGGACCACATCGAGGTTCTCGCGGCCGACGGCGAGCGCTTCACGGTTTTGTGGCTTGGCACGTGAGAAAGCGGCGCCCCGGTACGAAAGCGTGACGCGCGTTGCTGGCTGTTCGGCGAGTGCCAGCGCCGCTTCAATGGCGCTGTCACCGCCGCCAACGACCGTAACGTGTTGCCCGCGATACTGCTCGGCGTCGATGAGGCGATAGACAACTTTGGGTGACTCTTCGCCCGGTACGTCCAGCTTGCGGGGCGTTCCACGCCTGCCCACCGCAAGGAGGACGTTGCTGGTGCGTAGTTGCCCCGCCGAGGTCTCCAGGACAAACGCATCATCCTCTTTTCGGATTGCGTCGAGGCGTGTGCTGAACTCAATATCGATGCAATGTTGATCGATGATGTTCTGCCAGAATGCGAGCAACGACTCCTTGCTGATCTGGCCGAGCGTAGCCTTGCCGACCAGAGACAGGTCGAGCGGATGGGTCATGACGACTTTGTTTCGTGGGTAGTGGTAAACGGTACCGCCGAGTGAGTCCTCCTGCTCGATAATCCGGTAGTTCAGGTTCCCTGCCTTCGCGGTGAGTGCCGCCGAGAGTCCGGCCGGACCCGCGCCGACGATGACGAGGTCGAGGTCATCTCCCTGTGGCGCTTGCTTGACGATGGATTCGACGGCCTGGCGTCCCTGCTGTGCGCTCTTGCCGACAAGTCCCATGCCGCCCAACTCACCGGCAATGTAGATGCCTTTAACGTTGGTTTCGAAAGTGGGCTTGACCTGGGGAATGTCGACACCGCGACGCTCGGTACCGAAGACGAGTGTGATGGCCTCCATCGGACAGGCTGCCGCGCAAGCGCCATGGCCAATGCACAGGTAGGGGTTTGTCAGCACTGCCTTCTTTCCGATCAGGCTGAGTGCCTGTTCCGGGCAGGCGCGTACGCAGGTACCCGATCCGATGCACAGAGATGGCTCGATGACAGGATGTAGGCTGGACGGTTCGGTCAGGCCCTGTTCGAGCGCCATTTCGAAACGGGCACGGCCAGATTGGCTAACGCGGGATTGACGCCATGAATACACCGCGAGCACGAACGCGATCGGGACGAGATAGACGAGCCACGCAAGATAGCCATTCATTTCATATTTCCCTGGTTTGACGGTTTGAGCCCGGAAGGGCTGATTTCAGTCGCAAGACTAGCAGTTGGGCGGCGGCGAGTTGATTCGAATTGTGTCGACTCGTGACGTGCGTCACATTGTTTACAGGCCGGTGCAAGTGGGTACACTGGAGGCGGTGCGCGCAGGAACGAGGCAGGTATGGGGGCGAACTTTGGGGAACAACGAATTGTTTTCGACAACGGGATCGAAGGCGAACCGCTGACGATCGAGTCGGGAAGCCCGGCAAGCTATTTTGAGGCGATCTCGTCGCCAAAGTCGGTCACGCAGACAGAAATTGACGCCAAACTTTTCGTGCCGCAAGGGAAAGGCCCGTTTCCCGTTGTCATTGTCGTGCCGGGTAGCCTCGGGGTTGCACCGTCTCATCTCGCTCACGCTGAAACAGCAACCGGACTCGGCATTGCGGCGTGTGTCATCGACCCGTTCGGGCGTCGACAAGTCACCTCGACAGTGGCGAACCAGGCGCAATATTCCTTCGCGGCCAGCGCCTGGGACGTTCTTGCCACCGCGAAATTGCTGGCAAGCCATCCTGAGATCGATCCGGACCGAATCGGCGCGCAGGGCCACAGCCGCGGCGGCACCGCGGTCATGACGGCCGCCATGCGCGACTTTGCCGGCGCGTTTGGGCATATCTCGCTGGCCGCTGTGTATGCCGCCTACCCCTGGTGTGGACACCAATTCATCGTGCCGGAAATTGGCCAGACGATGCTCCGTGCGGTGATCGGGGACCGGGACGAGTGGTGTTCGCCGCAACAGGTACAGGGGCATATTCACGCGATCGCACTGACTGGCGGGAATGTGAGTTTTCGCTTGTTCGAAGGTGCCCAGCACAGTTTCGATCGGGGGACGGAGATCGAGATGGTCGCGGACGCCAGTGTTGCACCCTGTGCCCCCACTTGTTACGTCGCGCGTGACGGTGCGCTGATTCATCCACTGACAGGTGAACCTGATCCGAACCTGGGAGAGCGCGACGTCATGGTCTACGGAATGAAGGCGGGGTACGGCCGCCGGGGTGCACGTATCGGCAGTGAAGGTAACCAGGCGCAGCAGTTTCGCGCCGATATGATTGCGTTCTGGCGCGAGGCGTTCGCGAGAACCTGAAGGACAAGTGACGGAGCGGCCCTTGGATTACGTCGCGCTCGCAATGCGATTTGTCGAGCCTGGTACGCGCGCAGTGGCGTTGATGGGAAGCCATGCGCGTGGAACCTACGGACCCTACAGTGACATCGACATCGTGAGGTTTGTCGATGATGAGGAACGAGCGCCGTTTACGCGCCTCATCGATGGCCAGTTTGTTGTCGTTAGCGATGTTTCGCCGCAGTCTGTCGAGCGCTGGTTTACCGAGCCCGAAGCTGTGACGGCGTATCTGGAGGGTGTGCGCACGTTGGTGCCCCTTTACGATCGCGATAACTACCTTTCAACAATCGTTGAACGTGCGCAGGTATTCGAATGGACGCAGGACATGCAGGTGGCTGCAGACAGGGCCGCGTTGGACATGATGATCGGCACCATCGAGGAGGTCCAAAAGACGCTCGAGGGATTGCGCACCGGTGATATCGGAAGAATGCTGAACGGAAAGCATGGCCTCACGTGGCTGATGCTGGCGGTCGTGCGCGTCAAGCATGGTCTTTTGATTGGTGGTGACAATGGCGTGGTCAACGATGTCATCAAGGCCATGGCGCCAGACAGCGAATGGAGTCGGCTCTGCCTCGATGCGTTCGGCGTCGACGGCGCCTCGACGATAAAGGACGAACTACGTGCCGGTCTGTCTCTCTACCTGCTGACGCTCGAAATGTTCGCTGCGGAAGGGGAGGAAAGGACCATGCTGGACGAAATTGCGGCCCGCATTCAGCGCGAGCTGGCGCGGGACTGACCGACAACGAGTCTCAGCCCCGCGTCGAATTCGTCGAGTTCCCGAAGGTGCCCGTGGCGCTTGTCCCATTCGCCGGACTCGAGGTCGCGCGATACCGCATCGACGACGCGCTGCACGACAGCCGGGGGCTGGCGCGCGAAACCTGACGTGGCACTTCGGGCACGCTCATCCAGGACTCGTTCCGGATGTGCCCAGAACGACATCAAGGTCCAGTCCGGCGTATCCCGCCTGACGGGAATCGTCTCGACTGAACCACCACCTATCCAATCGGCGATCTGGACTGGCGCGGGAAAGATCTGGTGATCGAGTTCGCGCACCTCGTGAAGATAGTCAGCCATCAGCCACATATTGCCCGACACGACGGGATCGACAGTCACGACAATGACGCGCCCCCGCGCCACCCGGCACATCTCTTCCACGCCCTCACGTTGAAAAGGTGCCCAATGGTGTATCGAAAGCATCGTCATCGCCGCATCGATGCTGGCGTCGGCAAGCGGAAGGTCTTTCGCGATTGCCCGGATCACGGGCGCAGCGTCATGTGATCGCTGCGCCACCATAACTGCACTCGGTTCGATGGCGATGACCTGTCGATCACCGGGTTCGTAGGAGCCTGCCCCGGCACCGACATTGAGGACGGTTTTCGCTCCCCCGAGTGCGCTCGCGATGTACTGTGAAACGACGGGATCCTCCCGCCGTGTCGATGTGTACCCCCGGCCGATACGTTCGTAACGGAGGCCGTCTGTTTCCATTGATACATCACCCGGGCTGTCGAATTCCGGCTGAGCTTACCGTGCCGATTCTGATCCGAACAGCCGTTCCTTGTCGGCGGCAGTCAGGTGTGATCGCCTCAATGGCAGCCGTTGCCCTCGGCGACCGTGTATTCGAGGATCGGGGAGGTCTTTGCGTGGTGTTGCCTCGCTGTCGTCGCGATGATTGCAGGCGTCGTGGTCCGCGCAATGGCTGCGAGCCCATGAGGGGTATGATGGTGCAGAACACTGCTCGATGGTACTTGTGTGGTTAGCGCACTCCTGTTTGACCTGGACCAGACGCTGCTTTACAGCGAAGATTTTCCCGCCTCGATTACGCGAACCTGTAAGGCGCTCGCATCGAAGGGTGCCGGACTCGATCCTGAGGCTGTGGCGCACGCCAACGCGCGTATCTGGGAAGAGTTCGGCACTCTGCAGATGGACGACTGGATGCTGGGCAAGGTTTCAGGCAAGGATCTCAATGTCGAACTGTGGCGAAGGACGTTGGCGGCGTGCGGTTGCTACGATGAATCACTGGTCGAGTTCGCCTCGAATACTCACATTCCCCTCACGTGGGAGGAGTATCGACTCTTCGACGATGTGCATGCCGTGGTGGAAGTTGCGAAAGCAAACGATATACCGATGGCGCTGGTCACGAATGGCGCCGCCGACACACAGCGCGAAAAGTTGCGAGCGGTTGGCATCGAATCCTGGTTTCATGCGTTCTCAATTTCAGGTGAACACGGGCTTGCGAAGCCGGAGCCTCTAGTGTTCCATCGCGTTCTCGCGTCACTCGGAGTCGAAGGCAAATCCGCATGGCATGTCGGCGACAGCCTGCCCCAAGACGTGGGGGGAGCGATGGCAGCCGGCATCACCTCGGTCTGGTTGAATCGTCATGGGCACCGTCCCGGAGAGGATGACCCCATACCCGATCTCGAGATTGCGAGCCTGCATGAACTCATCCCGTTGATCGACGAAGTTGGATAGGCAAGGGAAGGCCGGGTCCGTAATGCGATACCGAACCCGGCCGTTGGGGGAGAAAGGTCAGGCGTGCAGCTTGTCGAAATGAATCGATACCGATTCAGTGCCGCGATCCACTTTCATTGACTTCGGATCGACGTCGGATGGAACCGGGAATTCCTGGGAAATCTGGGACTCGGCCATCGAATTCGAAGATGCCTGTTTCATCGTTGCATCAATGGAGAGATAGCCGTCCTTCACATTGACTTTCAAGTCCACGAGGTCCTTCTTCGACACGTTGAGCTTGTAAGTCACGGAATCAGCGTCTTCAGACATGTCGACGGAGGTAGACGCGAAGCTACCGCCGAATGAGCCGCCACCGAGCGCACCATGATTGAAGAACTGGTCCATCGGCGTATTCATGCCGAACATCTGGTCCATCTGTTTGCGCATCTGCTCCATCTCCTGGAACGGATCCGGCATCTGCGTCATCGGCATCCCGGGTGAGACGTTACCCTGCGATGTGCTGCCACCCGGTGAGGGCGTGGGCGCCGGGTTGATCAACTGTGTGGGGTCAGGCGTTCGACTTGCGAGTGTATTATCTTTTGTTGCAGTGTTACCCCAATCAACTTTGACTGAAGGGAGTGCGCCGGGATGCTGGAATGCCCACATGCTTGCGCCGCCCAGCGCGAACGCGGCGACGAGGGCGAGACTGGCGAACAGATATCGTTTCATGATCGTGACCTCCTTGTTGCATCTACTCGTATAGACGCATGGGAAATCGTGAAGTTCCGTTTGCCGTCGCGACTCGTCGCACTTGCGCGTCGTCACGGCGAGGCAGCGTTATGACGCTCCCGGACTGGCTCGCGACTGCGCTTAAGAACCACCGTGATACGTACGCGCCGGTCTGGCGCGGATTCCTTTCGGATCACCTTCCGATGACGGCGATGGCCCTGTGGCACCAGGGCAATTCCCGCCCTGCGATTGAAGCGTGGATGCAAACCTACCAGTCACAGCTCGTTCGGCTGGACAGTGCAGACGACAGCACATTCGAGGAGGCGATGGGAAATCCCGACAAGTATGCATTCTTGCTTCGCTACTTCGATGAAGAAATCGCACGGCGGGGTGTTAACCAGACCTTGCAAGCCTACCTGCCGAAGCTCGTTTCCGGTTGGGTCGCGGATGCGTTTCATCCGCTGATCCGGTTGGGGTACGGACGCCGCTTTGACTTCGCGCCGGAGATCAGTGCGGGCCTGGCCTATATGGCCATCAAGGGACCCGAATCCTCGCTTCTGGAAATTTCCGACGATGCGATTGCGGGGGAAATTACCTGGCCTGTGTCGCAACCGCTGGAAGGACGCACGTTTGACGAACGGGCGCGTTACTACCTCAGGACATCGAAGCCGAATGTCAGGATACCGGACGAGCCGCTGCTGGCTTATGCGCGCGCGTCACTCGATGTGTTGAATGCAACACACAACTTCTTTGCACTACATCTGGTCACGGCGACGCATGCGTTCATGTTCGCGACACAAGGAGTCGAGGGCATTTCACCCGCGATATTGGCAACGGGTCTCATCGCGGGATATGTCACGGCAGGTGCCCCGCCGTTCGAGCCGGGCGTGGCGCCGACTGTGTTCCACACCGACTTTGAGCACGACATCAAACTCGCGTTTGCAGTACAGGACCTCGCCGAGCGAACCGGGGACGAAGGCTTCGCGGCAGCCGCCCGCGTGTATAGTAGCGAACTTCCCGCAGTCGACGGTGCCTGATTACTTGCGCTGCCAGCCGCTGTCGGGCAGACGGACGTAGAGCCCCGGTTGTGTCTTCTCAATCGCCTTCTTGCCAGCGAGCTGTTCTACAGCGCTGATGTCGATGCCGTTTTTGGCCGCAATGCGCTGGTACTCATCGTGTCGCTTGTCGTTCACGTTCCTGATGAGATCACGAACATCTTTCGAGGGTGACGCGGTGACCGCGGCGAGGTAACCACCGGCATCCTCGCCGACGAGACCTTGCTGTTTGGCGGCATCCAGCGAAATGTCGGCAAACGCCAGGGACATCGAGAACAGCAATGCAATGAGGCCAAGGCCTTTTCGAATGATCATGGAGGTGCTCCTAGAATACGTCGCTGTCGTCGCTGAACAGGTCGTCGAGTTCCTTGTCGACCTTGACGCGGATCTCGTGCTTGATGTTCACGTTGAGATTGATGGTGATGGGCTCCGATGTGTCGAGCTTCACCGTGGGTGTGCAAGCCGACGCGAGAAGAAGCGCCGCCGCGAAAGTGACCAGTTGTTTCATCGCGAATCCGGTATTGGCCGAAGCGTTGATTTTAGCATTGGCAAAAGATAGGACCTAGCGACTTAACCGTTGCTGAACACGTTCTTCGGTGGCTTCCGACGCACGGAGCGATTCGAGCAGTGCCGGAATGTCCTCATTGATATTCAGGTTGAAGACAAAGGGACGGCCTTTCTCGACGTCCGGATTGCTTCCCTTGAGGTGTATCTTGAGGTCGAGCGCGCCGGTGGGTTGGTAGTTCGCATCGGCGGTCAGCGAGGTGTAGGTAAAATTCCGCAACGCGCTGATGGCGAGATCGAGCCCTGGTGCAGTCTCGCCTATTTCGCGGCGATAGCTGATGTGGCCGCCCGGTGCTCTGGCAGCGAGCGCACCGGTACGGATCGATATGCCCTCGTCGTCCAGCAGGACAGGCAGGTTGCCGTCGATGATACCCGTACCGGAAATGTCGTCACCCTCGAGCGCCAGGATATCGGCCAGGTTGACGCCCCTGACCGCGACATCGAACGCGCTGTGAGACGAGTCTAAATCGTAGCGCAGGCTGTCAATTGAAGCGGCCCCTCCCAGGATCTGTGCTTGCAGGCCGGAGACGGTGACAGACTCCGTATCGCCTGCCACCGAGAAGGTGATTGCCTTGGCGGGAACGCCGACATCGATGCCGCTGATACTGACGTGGTCTGCCAGGTACATCGTGGCTTCGTCCGTGATCGTGAATGGCATCGTCAGCGAGATTCCGGACAACGTCGTCCGGTCGTAGTGCGCAGCGCCACCGTTCAACTGCAGTTCCCCCTTCGCGTTGATGGAAAGGCCTTTTTCGAGCACGGCAATCTCTCCACCGACAGTGACCGAGAGCTTGCCAGCATCGAGATCGTAGGGTGAGCGCCACCCGGGCACTTCAGATTTGAGGAGCGCTCGCGCGATACTGGCGTTGCTTGTCGCATTGAACGTACCGGCCAACTTGTCAGTATCGGCGTCAAGAGAGAAATTCACGGGCACTGCATTGGATGCGCTGTTCGTCTTGAACTGACCGGTCGCGCTGAGCGACGAGCCTGAGAAGGAGAGGGCGGTGAGCGCAACGCGTGCATCGCGGAAGGCAAGCTTTTGGCCCGATATCTCGAGTGGCAGGACGCTTGCCGACAGTGACGCGTTGTCCAGTTGAACTTTTCCGTCGGTGAGATCGTATTGAAGCGCAAAGGGCGCCAGGGATTTTACAGCGTATTCGCGTACGCCGTCGTACGCGCCGACGTTGAAGCCCTTTGCGAGCGTCAGTTCAAATGACTGATCGCGCAAAGCCGCTTCGGCGGAACCCGCAATGGAAGACTCTCCGATGAGTGCGTTCCTGTCACTGGAGGTCACATTCAGCGAGAGGGTTGCGGACGAGCGCAGCGTGGTGAACGCCGCATTCCCTGTGACCAATGATTCGACCGGCAAGCCGGCGTCCACGTCGAGGCTGATCCGGTCCTCGTGCCCCAGCTCGTAACGCACTCCCTTCCAGGTCACCTCGCGCGCCGCGGCAGTGAGGTCGCGGGCCTTGAGGCTGAGTTGGCCGCCGGCCAGATCGACATGCCAGTCGCCTTCCAGGTGGGCGCCGCTGATTGAGGTGTCGGGCAATACCGCGATATCGCCGGGGACGCTTCCTTTCACGGACGCATCGCTGGAAACAGAGAGCCGGGCCGGAAGGTCGGGCATATCCTTCAGGGTAAACTTTGCCTCGGTTTGCTTCAGCAATATCTGTGCATCCTGCATGACGATTTCTCTGTTGCCGAACCGAACCTTGCGCACGGTAACGCCCTGTGCAGCGGAGCTTAGCGAAACGGCGCCTCCCGCCAGCGACGCCATGACAGTGCCGTCAGTTTCCAGTGTTGCGAGTCCTGGCAAGTCGATACTGATTCGATTCGCGGCGGAAAGTGTCAGGTCGACATCCTGCAGGTTCGGCGACGAAGCAGTTGAAACAATAATGCGCGGCATGCCGGCGCGGAAGTCGCCGGACAAGGTGCCACTGGTGTGCGGCAGTCCCAGGACAGAGGCCAGCGTTGCCACGGTTGCACTATCCAGGTCGAATCGGCCGACGATGTCGATGCGATTGCCGGATGGTTCTGCCTTGGCGGAAAGCAGATCTGCACCGTCGCTTCGAGCGAGATTGACATCCAGTTGGCCGCTGGCCGAGAACGCGACGTTGCCCTCAAGCGGCAATGGGAGAGATGCGCCGCTTGCAATGAGATGTGCCTCGAGGGCGGCAGGTGACATGGATGCCGTGCCGCCGAGTTCGAGTGCCGGTTCACTGAAACTGATGTTGAAGGATTTAGCGACAAGACGATCTGCCGGCAGCAATGTCCAGGGGGAGTCGGGTATTTCTTCCGTGCCCGCGCTCGCGCCGGCAGACGTATTAATTGCGATCTGTGCAGAACCGATCACGATTGAAGACAGGCGGGACTGGCTGAGCGTTGCCGGCGAATATTCGACAGCGATGTCGGTCAGCGTGATATGCCAGCCTGGCGATGACAGCGTGACGCGGGGTATTTTGAGGCTGTTTGTCGTCGGCCTTCGCGCTTCAACCGTTGCCACAATACCCTGGCGTGACAGGAATTGGACGGCCGTCCAGGCGATCAACCGATCAGAAGCGACGTAGAGCGCGGCAGCCGTGCCGGTGAGAAGAATCAGGACCAGGGCGATGATCGTGGCTGTCCTGGACATGCATTACCGCACCTGCAAGTGAGTGGCGCAATGTCGCAGAATCGCAGTGCTTCTGCAAATTCAGTGGAGCAGGCTTTCGGCGGCGACATCCCATGCCGGAACAGGATCGAATGACGGATTCACGATCGCTTGCAGCAGCAGTCCTTCGATGACGGCAACGACGCTTGCGGCGAGCGCCTCAGGCTGCGCGGAAATGCCTGCAAGTGTCTCGGCAAGCCGGGCCCGGTAGCGCGTGTACAGGTCCGACATGCGCTGGCGACCTGCGGGGTGACTGATGAAATCCATCCACGCTTCGACCATCCGTCGATCGTCGAGCAGTGCCGAGAAGATCATCGCGCCTTGCGTCTTGACGTAGTCGGCGGGAGGCATGGCATCCATCAGTGCCCAACTCTCTTCCAACTCGTCGTTGTATTGATCAAACAGCGCGATAAGGATCGCTTCCTTGTTTTCGAAATGCCAATAGAGGCTGCCTTTCGACAGGCCGGAGGCAGTAACAATGTCTGCCATGGTCGTGCGCTCGAAGCCGCTTTTCCCAAAACAACTTAGTGCGGCATCGAGAATCTGTGCTCGCCGGACGTCCCTGGGTTCGTGTTTAGCCATGGGTTGATGCAATCAGCCTGGGTTCTACGGGGCGAGCACTGCCGGATGCGCGGTTGCGCCACTTGCGATACGCCATGATCGGTTTGTCTGCATTGACGAAGTGATAGTCGACATCTTCGATCGTGCCCGGTGCCATGCCCTTGAAAATCCGCCAGTCCTGGCGTTGCACGATGGCGAGTTCCAGCTTCACCGAGAGCCAGGATATCCACTTCCTGACGAGCGGAAGATTGGTATAGCGCTGGTAGTAACGGAACCACAGCCATGAACTGGTCGAAGTGGCTGGCGTTGAAGCAACCACGAGTTGCAGCTTCTCGGTCAGGGCGATGCGCACGAGTGCGGGTGCGAGAAACTCGACCTCGAACGGCATGGTTCGCTTCTCGCCCGGTTTGCCGAGATTGGCGCGAAACGTGAAGCCGTCTTCGCGTTCATCGAAGGTCGCCTCGGTAATCTCCTTGCCGAGTCCCGGCAGGACACTCCCATGCACGAACGGCGTATGGTGAATGTCGAGATTCGTCTCGATCATGCGTGAGTGGTGATAGGGCAGGATGTAGTCTGCCTCGGCGCTATTGCGAAGGTCTTCTTGCATCAGTTCGAAGGCGGGCGGCGCGGTGGGCTCTCCTTCGCCGGCCCAGGCCCAGATGAGTCCGAATGCCTCCGTTACCGTCATGCTTTCGTTGTCGAGACGATGACCCGTGGGCACTTCTCCCTCGCAGGGTGCGGCGGTACATCGGCCATCACTGTTAAAACGGAAGCCATGCCATGGGCACTCGATTTCGTCACCCCTGACCTTGCCTTGCGCGAGAGATGCGCCCCGGTGGGGGCAGTAAGCCGGCTGCATGACGGGCGTCTTGTCGCGTCGCCGCCAGAGCACCCAATGCTTGTCGAAACGCGTTACTGCGGTCGGCCTGGTGCCCAGTTGATTGCTCGTAAAAACGGGATACCAGTGGTTTTCCACCATGTCGGTTTTACCTGGTGTGGGTTCGGGGCAACTATAAACTGACCAGCCGGTCTATTTCAATCGTGAAGTTGAACCGTCTCCGCGGTACAGTGCGGTTTTCTTGATTCAGGGAAGTTGTGCCATGAAGTATTCCGTTGCTTTTGCGTCTGAAGTTGATTCATGGCGATGGGCGAAACGCGCCGAAGAACTGGGGTTTCATGCGGCCTGGTTCTACGACACGCAGCTCCTGAATCCGGACGTCTTTATCTGCATGGCACTGGCCGCGCACGAAACGAGCCGTATCCGGCTCGGCACTGGTGTGCTGGTACCGTCGAACCGGATCGAGCCGGTGACCGCGAACGCTTTCGCCTCACTGGCGAAGCTGGCGCCGGGCAGGATCGACTTCGGCGTTGGCACCGGATTCACCGCGCGTCGAACGATGGGGCTCGGCGCTATACCGCTCAAGCAGACCCGCACCTATGTCGAGCGTGTTCGCCGGCTGCTCCGCGGCGAGGTGATCGATTGGGATTTCGAGAATACGGAACGGAAGATCGGCTTTCTGAACCCGGATCTCGGACTCATCGATATCGAACATGAGATCCCGGTCTGGTTTTCGGCGTTCGGTCCAAAAGCCAAGCGTGTGGCTGCGGACCTGGATGCCGGGTGGCTGAATTTCGGTGCCCAGGGCGCTGAGGAATCCCTGCAGGAGACACGTGAGGTGTGGACTGCGGCCGGCAAGGACCCGCAGGCACTCGAGGCGAATGTCTTTTTCCTTGGCGCGGTCCTGGACGGCAAGGATGACGATGCGAAATTGATGGCGCAGGCGGCGCCGCTCACCGCCGTCATGTTTCACAACATGGCGGACGAAGTCGGGCCGATGGGCGGACGCAATATCCCGCAGGGGCCCCTCGGTAACCTCGTTTCCGCTTATCTCGAGGTCCATGATCGTTACGAGCCGGCCGATGCAAGATACCTCAAGAATCATCGCGGTCACCTGATTTTCGTTCGCCCGGATGAGACACATGTGACGCCGGAACTCGCCCGCGCGACCACGATGAGTGGCACGAAGGAGGAGTTGGTCGATCGGCTGCGGGCACTCGAGTCAGCGGGCTACCAGCAGGTTACTATCCAACTCGTGCACGGTCATGAGTCGGCAATCGAGGATTGGGCTGACGTCTTCCAGGCACTCTGAAAGGTGAGCACATTCCGGCCCGTCACGGCGACGGCGGTTGTTGTCGCGAACATGATCGGTACCGGGGTTTTCACCAGCCTCGGCTTCCAACTTCTGGACATCGAATCCGGGTTCCCGCTCATGATGTTGTGGGCTGTCGGCGGGCTAACCGCACTTTGTGGGGCACTCACATATGCCGAGCTCGGCGCGACCCTCCCGCGCTCTGGCGGTGAGTACAACTTTCTGACTGAGATCTACCACCCGGGCGCGGGCTTTATCTCGGGATGGATCTCTGCAACGATCGGATTCGCGGCCCCTGTCGCGCTTGCCGCGATCACCTTCGGCACTTACCTTGCCTCCGTGTTCCCGTCGCTTGAACCCGTTGTGGCTGCGTGCCTGCTGGTTGTGTTGCTGACCGGCGTGCACAGCACGTCGCACCGAAGCTCCGGAGAGGTCCAGACTGTTTTCACTGCCCTCAAGGTGCTCGCGATTCTCGGGTTTTGTAGCGCGGCGCTCCTGCTTGCGCCGGCGCGCCAACCGATCGATTTCCTGCCGGCAGCCGGGGACGGTGCACTGATCGCCGGTGGCGCTTTCGCCGTATCGCTCATTTTTGTGAACTATGCGTACACCGGATGGAACGCGGCCACGTATCTCACCAACGAGATAGCAGAGCCTCAGCGCCATATGCCGCGCATCCTCGTGGGTGGAACCGCGGCTGTGATGGCGCTGTACTTGCTGCTGAATTTCACCTTTCTCTATGTCGCGCCGATTGACGCGATGAAAGGCAAGGTCGAGATCGGTTACATTGCCGCGACGTTCGCTTTCGGCGAGGCCGGCGGACAGATCATGGCGGTTGTCTTGGCTGCACTCCTGATCTCTACCGTCAGTGCCATGATCATGGCCGGGCCGCGTGTCCTTCAGGTGATCGGCCAGGACATCAATCCGTTTCGTCTTCTCGCCGTCACTAACCGGGATGGGATACCGGTTGTTGCGATCGTTGTGCAATCGTTGCTGACGCTCGTGTTTATTTTGACCTCGACGTTCGAGTCGATACTCGTCTTCTCCGGATTCGTACTGGCGATCAACACGCTGTTTGCGGTTGGCGGCATATATGTGTTGCGATGGCGTGACCCACGACGTGAACGTCCCTACCGGACGTTCGGGTATCCGGTTACGCCTGCAATCTACCTTCTGCTCAATCTCTGGACCCTGACCTACATCGCGATGGAGCGGCCGGAAGAAGCGTTGTTCGGCATAGCGCTGATTCTCGTGGGCGGCATGTTTTATGTGGTTGCCGCGCGATTCAATGCGCGGTAGTGGGCTGACAACCAGACCAGGCGCCAGGTCAGAAGCCCTGCGGCCGTGCCCACACCTGCGGCAAGGCCGATCCAGAATCCGTAGACCTCCATCGGCCTGGTGATCCAACCGAAACCCAATGTCGCGCCGAGCGGCAGGCCGATGAGCCAATAGCTGAACAAGGCAATGTACATCGGTACGCGCGTGTCCTTGTAGCCACGCAGTGCCCCCATGGCTGTCGTCTGGGTCGCATCGAACATGAGGAAGAAGACCACGAACAGCAGCAGCGTGACGGACAGGTGCATGACTTCAGGGTCGGTTGTGTAGAACGACACCAACACTTCCCGGAAGAAGAAGATGAATATTGAACTCAGCAGGGCAATGACGAGTGTCGCTAACAGGGCAATCGCTGCCGTGGTGCGTGCTTCGGCGATGTCTCCCGCGCCGATGCGATGGCCGATCCGGATGGTCGACGCCATGCCGAGGGCCATCGGCGTCATGAACAGTAGTCCATTGATGTTCATCGCTATGTTGTGTGAGGCAACGACCTCGGCACCGAAGCGGCCAAGCAGCAGCGTCGTAAATGCAAAGAGTCCCATCTCGGCGAAGATCGAAAGGCCGATCGGAACGCCGAGGATGAGCAAGGCCCCAATGCGTTTGTAGTCCGGCATCGAGATTCGACTGCGCCATCCGGTGACATCGAATCGTCTGCGCGTGACGATCAGGATAATCAGGAGAAGCTGGAACCACATGATGATGGCTTGCGCGACGCCGCAACCGACGCCGCCCATCTCGGGCAGGCCGAACATGCCGTATATGAGCACGTAGTTCAGCGGAATCTTGAGCAGCAGCGCACAAATGGCGATCAGGAGCGCAGGTCGCGTGAAGCCCATCCCGTCAGCCAGGAACCGCAGGCAAAAAAAGCACATGAGAGCCGGAATGCCGAACGAGCACATACGCAGGTACGGAATCGACACCGCCGAGGCGCGTGGATCGACGTCCATCCAGGTGTAGGCGATGCCGATGTGGTTCAGGATGAACGACGCGAGGAGTCCACCGCAGAGCGCCATCCAAAGTCCCTGCCGGATGACTTCACCAATTTCGCCGAACTCGCCCGAGCCCCTCAGTTGTGCCACTGTAGGCGTCACCGCCTGGATCAGGCCCATCATGAGCATCATGGTCGGCCACATGACGCTGCCGCCGAGTGCGACACCGGCGAGATCGACGGAATCGTATTGGCCCGCCATGATGGCGTCCGCCACGCCCATGCCCATCTGTGCAAGCTGTGCGCCCATCAGCGGCAAGGCAAGGCGAAACAGGTGCCCGATCTCCGCGAATGCGCCGGACACCTTTTGTGTGGTGATCTCAGTCATCTGCCGGTGAGCGAAGCGCCCACGTCCCCCTAAGGATGCGTGAGTCTACTTGAACCGGTCGGCTTCGTCAGTCCAGCGCGTTTAGTGGCGTTGTTCCAGAGTTGCTTCGAATCTGTTGGAGGGTGAGGTGGAGCCTACGCGCCTTTTTCTCTCGCGGAACATCAGCCCTGTAAAATTCGGTCAGGCCCGAGCTGCGAGAGACGAGGGAGAACGCGCCAGGTCGAGCTGCTCTCCCTCTGCTCGTTCAGGAGTCCTCGACCCAATCTGCCAAACTCGATCCCAGGGTGCTTCCGAGTTCACCCGCGCCGGCGGCGGTGGCTCCGACATATGCGCCATACCCCACTGCGCCAGCTAACCCGCCTATGGCCGCCCCGGTGGTAAAGGCGGCTGAAATTGCTGCTGCGGGGTAGCCAGCTGCGAGCACAAGTCCCCCGTATCCGGTAGCACCGATTGCACTGCCTGTAGCGACCGATCCAACAAAGCCTCCACCGCTGACGTAATCGATTTCAGAAAGTTGTAGTTCTCTCATTCGGGATTCCTCGTTTTGTTGTAGCTGCTATGAGCTTGTTGATGAACGAACAACGTTGAATCCTATTGCTCAGCCGAGAAGCATAAGACCAGCGACGAGGAGCACGATTGCACCTGAGATCAGAAAGACGTTGTGAGTCATGCGTGAGGTATCGACTGGGAAGAACAGCGAGTATCTTTCTTGCAGTATCCAAGGATTGAGGTAGCCCCACATGAGGATCAATTCCAATCCCAGGATCAGACATGCGTCTGCATAGGAACCTCGCACATAGACGAAAGGCAGCGTCAGGGCGAAAAACCCCATGAGTGCCGTCAGCGCGTACTTCGCTGCTTTCTCGGATTTGAACATCCTCCTCCCTTCCTTGAGACTTGGTGCACTCAGTCATTAAAAACTGCATGCATTCAAGGATCAATCAGTTCGTCGGTGCCGGTGTGTGGTCTGCGCGCAGTTGGTAAGAAACCAACGTTGTTCGATGTTGATTCTGAAATTTGAGTGGCGAATTGAAAATTGGGAGAAATCGCAGGAGATTGTAGGAAATCGACCATATCGACGTAGGATGGACACCTGTTGTTCAATAGACCAACAATTTGGCCATTCTGAGACGAATAGGATAGTAGGATGAAGTACTCGATCCTGGATTTGTCGCCGGTAGTGCAAGGGAGCACGCCGGGCGACGCGTTGCGCAATTCCCTGAACCTCGCACAACGGGCGGAGGATCTCGGTTATACACGCTATTGGGTCGCGGAACACCACAACATGAGTGGCATCGCGAGCGCGGCGACGTCGGTGGTTATTGGATACCTCGCGGGTGGCACCTCGACGATTCGTGTTGGCGCCGGCGGCATCATGCTACCGAACCACGCGCCGCTGGTGATTGCCGAGCAGTTCGGTACCCTCGCGTCGCTGTATCCGGGGCGCATCGACCTGGGATTGGGTCGTGCACCGGGCACTGACCAGGTGACGTCGCATGCGCTGAGACGAACGCTCACGACAGACGTCAGCGATTTTCCTCGCGATGTCGTGGAGTTACAGCATTACCTCAAGGAGCCGGAGGAGGGGCAGCGAGTCGTGGCGACCCCGGGTGCGGGAACGAACGTGCCACTCTGGATCCTTGGCTCCAGCCTGTTCGGGGCGCAGCTTGCCGCCATGCTGGGGTTGCCGTTCGCCTTCGCGTCGCACTTTGCGCCCGGATACATGATGGCGGCGATCGAGATGTACCGCGAACACTTCAAACCGTCGGCGCAACTTGATGCGCCGTACGTAATGCTCGGTTTCAATGTATGCGCGGCCGATACCGATGAAGAGGCCAACTTCCTCCGCTCCTCTGCAATTCTTTCGTTCCTGAACTCACGCAAGGGCGCGCGCGGGCAGCTTCCGCCGCCGGTTGAAAACCTGGAGGCGAAGCTCACGGACATCGACCACGAGATACTTGCGACGATGAGCTCTGCGTCCGCAGTCGGAAGCCGTGAAACCGTGGAGCGGGAAATCGCCGCGTTTGTGGAGAAGACAGGCGCTGACGAGCTGATGATGGTGTGCTCGATGTATGAGCATGCGAGGCGGGTTCACTCGTTCGAGTTGGCAGCCGAAGCGGTTGGGTTGTCCGAGGCGGTCTCCTGACCCGAGGCGTCAACGGTCGTTCCCGATCGCCTGCACAGCGAGATCGACATATCCCGAGTCGCGCACGTATGCGTGCTGTTGGGCGGCCAGAATATCGCGCAGATATCGCTGTATCGGGCTTGTCTCTGACAACGCGACCGTTCCCGCGGCACGGAAGGCAAACTGGGCGATTTCTACCGCCAGTTCCGTTGCATGTATGATTGAGGTGCGCATTCGATCCACATCAGCTTTCTGCGGGTACGCGTCATTCATCGCTGACGTCCACAAGTTCAGGTGCGAATCGAATACCAGGGTTCTTGCAGCGTCGAAGCGAACCATCAAGCGGCCAAGGCCAAGCTGGAACGATTCGCGATCGCCCAGCGTCGTGTCGGTCATCGAACGACTCGTCGCGGCGATAGTTGTTTTAAGTTCCTGCAACATGCGCTGCCCCACACCCAACGCGAATCCGCCGTGGCCCGTGCCGCTGACGAGTGGGCCGGGCAAGCGTGTCCAGGGCGTTCCGCGCGTGGTTGCCGGCTCGAACGGGCCGAACGCACAGGATTCGGGGACGAAAGCGTCTGTGACTGAAAAGTCCGCGCTGCCGGTGCCGCGCAATCCGGTGACGTGCCAGGTGTCGTGCACGTCGACATCGCGTTTGCGCAGCACAGCGAGGCAACTGGACGGCGTGCCGTCAGGGTTGGTGAGTTGTTTGTCGCCATCGAAGCACATCGCGCCACCGAGCACCCAATCAGCCTGGTGGATGCCGCTGCAGAAGGGCCATCTTCCCGTAAGGCTGTAGCCACCCTCGGTTGTAACAGCGCGGCCACGCGGCCAGACGAGGCCCGCGAAGATCGGGAACTCACCGGACCCGAAGATTTCATGCGCCGCGTCATCGGCAACCCGACTCCCGACAACCTGTGCAAGGATCGCGGAGATCATCAGGTTCCAGCCTGCAGCGGACTCGGCGGCGGTAACGGCTTCGAACACCTCAAGTTGTGTGAGCGGATCGATGCCAAGGCCGCCAACGTCTTCGGCAGCGGCGCAGCGGAACAGGTCAGTCTGTCGAAGCAGGTTCACCGCCTTGTGACCCAGATGCCGTTGTTGTTCGGCCTCCATCGCGCCTGCCTCGAGCCGGGGCGCGATGTCGTGAACTGTATCGAGCAGTCGGTCGCGGTGAGGTGAGCGGGGAAGCGCCATCGAGCGCCCTCAGCGTCGAATGATTGCCCTGACTACATCACTTTTTTGTATGGATGACAACGAATCAGCGTGATTCGGCCCAGGCGTCACGAATCAGCGCCATCAATTCGTCGTCGACCTGTGCAATGTCGGTGATCTGGACACGATGTGTACACATCGTACCGAAGGGGCCAGAGGTTTCGAGACGACCAGCGGGCTTGCGATCATTGAACTTTAGCCCAACGTCGATGCGTGTTTTGGTCGATGGCTGGATCAGCAGGAACTGCCGACGTGGACCCCGCACACTGACGCTCGACTTCTTGGGCGACACTTCGATGTCCTTGCCCAGCGCCAGCGTTTTTTTCAACAACAGGTCATAGATCGGTTTCAGGTCGGGCTTTTTCTCGTACTGAGCGGCAACGAGTGTGTTGTCATCGGGGCGTCCGCCTTGTGCGGCCTCCCTTGCCTTGATGGCGACAAAATTGGCGAACCCGTGGGTGAATCCGTGCTCACGCTTGAGGAAAGCCACTATCTCTCCATGCTTTTCGAGCGGTGTCTTCTTGATGACGGCGATCCAGTGCTTGAGTGGCTTACCTGTCTTCTCGAGCAGTCCTTCTTCCATTTGGCGCGAACTCCGGTCGTTACCCTTTCATGTGGCAAGAGTAGGCCAGAAGCGATCCACGATATTGTAAAAAACTTACGTCGGGCTCCCTATCGAAGTGGAAAGAAGTTATGCGCCTCGTGTCCGGATTGCTCGCTCAGGAATTCGCGCGGGTTGTAGCCGCAAAACTCACGAAACTCCCGGATGAAGTGGGACTGGTCGTAGTAGTCGCAATCGGCACAGATACGGTTCCATGAGACAGACTGACGTTCCATGATGAGCGGCAGTATCTCGTTGAAACGCATGATGCGCTGAAATGTCTTGGGCGTTGTGCCGACCGTCACACGGAACCGGTGGATGAG
Source organism: Pseudomonadales bacterium (assembly GCA_020443245.1). Taxonomy (GTDB): domain Bacteria; phylum Pseudomonadota; class Gammaproteobacteria; order Pseudomonadales; family Azotimanducaceae; genus JANQJA01. Next base: position 5,078 of record JAGRIN010000002.1, on the reverse strand, counting down.
CTGTTTCTGCGACAAGCCGGAATTGTCGACCAATGATTTGAGCGACGCGGACTGGTTACCCTGAATCGCAGTAACCATGTCGCTTACCATCGGATCGACGGTCGATGATTCGTCCAGCAGGTTCTCGAGCCAGGCGGCTGCCTTGCCGAACTTCTCTTGCGGAGACTCGGCCGCGAGAAGTTGGTCGCGCAATACAGTCGCGACATTGTCCAAAATGTCCTCTGCGGGTACGACGCGGTCGGTCCATTCACTTGCATCTCGTCCGAGCAGAGGTCGCGCGCCACCAATACGGAACTTGACCACGAACATTTCGCTGTTCTCGTGGGCACTGATCGAAATGTAGCGGGACTGCACGCCCGAGACCCAGGCACGCCTGAAAGTCGCAATCGGTGTAAGCGTTTCGTTGTCGAAGAGATGGCGTGGTATGCCGTCCAGTTCGAAGATCAGATAGGCGCTGCCATCCGGCACCACCCGCTCGACGCTGTGATCGGGCATGAAGCCTTTGTAGTAGATGAACGCTTCGACAAATGCTGAGAGTTGTCCGGCAGGTTCATGCATTTCGAGGATCACAACGCTTCTCCAACGAGCTGACTGGGGCACCCTGCGACGCCATCGCGAATCAGGTCACCAAACTGCCGGGCGCCCGGACCGACGGCAAAGGCATCAGGATAGACCATGTAGAGCGTACCCCAACGTTCGGCACCTTCCGCCAGCGGCAGGGGCAAGAGTTCGCCGCGTGCGAGTTCATCGCGAATGATCTCTTCGGCAAACCACGCGAATCCCGCGCCATGGCACACCGCGCGGATCGATGTAGCCTTGTGGCTAACCGTCCAACGTTGTTCAGCACCTTGCCAGGCGGGTGTGCGAGATCGCTGCAGTCCGCTGTCGCGGATAAGAACATGACGGTGGGCCCGGAGATCGTCCAGTGTCGGGGGCCTGCCGAGTTGGTGGAGGGGATGCGATGGCGCGGCGACCGCGATAGAGCGGACCTGCATCAACGCATCACCCAGAAAACCGGGTGGCACGAGTGAGGTGATGGCGAGATCGACGCGGCCTTCGAGCAGCAGTTCATTGGTACCGTCGAGGACGGTCTCGTAGAGTTCGACGCGAGTATCCGGATGGGACGCGGAAAACGTCGCCATGCAGTCGAGCATGAGCCAGGTCGGGAAGATGGCATCCATTGCGACACGAAGTTCGGCTTCCCACCCGTCAGCAAGGCTTCGCGCTGCCCGCTCGATTCGATTTGCCTCCTCTACCAGCGAGCGCCCGCGTCGATAGAGAACGCGTCCTTCGTCGGTCAGGATGGCTTTGCGGCCCTCGATCCGGAACACGCGGACATCCAGGTTGCGCTCGATCTTCTGCACAGCGTAGCTGATCGTCGATTGCGTCTTGTGCAGCTGTTCTGCTGCCTGGGCATAGCCGCCCGCTTCGACCACGGCAACGAGGGCCTGCCATTGTTCCAGCGAGATTCGTGGCGCCATATATCGATATTATCGATCAAAAATAGCGAAATATTCTGCTTTTTTATCGGATTTGTAAATCATGTAATGGTCCGACCGACGAAGAGACGACGTAAGGAGAAGACCATGACAACAATCCTGCAATTGAACAGCAGTATCTACGGTGAAGACGGACAATCGAGTCGACTGGCTGACGAGTTTGTCTCGCAATGGCGTGACCGGGAACCCACACTCCGGCTCATTCGGCGAGACCTGGCGAAGTCCGAAATTCCCCACCTGTCTGCACAGACTTTCCAGGCCGCCCTGACGCCGAAGGGAGACCGCAGCGCGGCGCAGGCAGCGCAGGCCCGCCTCGCGGATGAACTCGTCGATGAGTTGCTTGGCGCCGACGTCCTGGTGCTCGGTTTGCCGATGTACAACTTTGGCGTACCCTCTGTGCTGAAGGCCTGGTTCGACCATGTTGCGCGGGCTGGAACGACGTTCAGTTACACCGAGAATGGTCCGGTCGGCCACCTGGATGGCAGGAAGGCCTACGTGTTCGCGACGCGCGGCGGACAATACGCCGGCACGTCGAGTGACCACCAGGTGCCCTTCGTGTCACAGTTTCTCTCGTTCCTCGGGATAGAGGACATTGAGTTTGTCTACGCCGAGGGGCTGGCGATCAGCGAAGAGACACGCGAGGCGGCACTCCGGCGTGCGGGTATCGAAACAACAAGACTGGCGGCGTAGGAGCAGGCGCAGATGAAAACCAACTTTTATTCATTCAGTGAGCTTGTGAGTCGCGTTTTTCTCTCGGCCCTGTTCCTGATGGGCGGCCTGGGCAAGATTGCCGGCTACGCGGGCACCCAGGCCTATATGGATTCGATGGGCGTACCGGGAGCGTTGCTTCCGCTCGTGATCGCGCTGGAAGTCGGCGGCGGTATTGCGATCGTCGCGGGATTGTTTACGCGCTGGGTCGCCTTTGTACTCGGCGGATTTTCGGTGATCAGTGCGCTTGTCTTCCATTCAAACTTTGGTGACCAGACCCAGTCGATCATGTTCATGAAAAACGTGGCCATCGCGGGCGGTTTCGGCCTGCTCTTCGTGAACGGTGCCGGCGCCTGGAGCCTCGACGCGCTGCTCGCGCGCCGCAAACTGTGAGGTAATGATGATGACGATTCGAGAAATCAGACACGTGATCCCGTCGCACGCAACGACCGACGGGGCAGGGGTGAAGATACAGCGCAGCATCGGCGCATCGCCCATGTTCAGGCTGGACCCGTTCCTGATGCTGGACGAGTTTTACTCCGACAACCCGGACGACTACATCGCGGGGTTCCCGTCCCATCCACACCGGGGATTCGAGACGGTAACTTATATGCTGGACGGTCACATGCGTCACGAAGATCACCTTGGCAACAAGGGTGACCTCAGGGCCGGTGATGTCCAGTGGATGACGGCCGCGCATGGCATTATCCATTCCGAGATGCCGCAGCAGACAGAAGGACGCATGCGGGGGTTCCAACTCTGGATCAACCTGCCGGCGGCGGAAAAGATGAAGCCGGCGGCGTGGCAAGATATACCCGCCGCAACGATTCCTGACGTCGCGCTCGAAGGCGCACATGTTCGCGTGATTGCTGGCTTGCTCAGCGCTGGCGACCGGGAGGTGTCGGGGCCGATCCATGGCGTTTCGACCAAGCCTGTTTACTTTGATGTTGTGCTTGAGCCGAACGCAACGTTTGAAACGGATCTGCCGACTGGACACAGCGCGTTCGTTTACCTCTATGAAGGCAACGCGTTTGTCGGTGAGCGATCGGCACCGCTCGACTTGCGCGCTGCCGCGACCCTGGGTGAAGGCGACCGGGTGCGTATCAAAGCGGGACCACAGGGCGCGTCCTTCCTTCTACTTGCTGCGAAGCCGCTCAATGAACCCGTCGTGCAGTATGGTCCCTTTGTGATGAATACGCGCGAGGAGATCGAACAGGCACTTTCTGACTATCGCGATGGTACGCTCGCGGCATGACGGCGGGAGTTCCCCTCCCGCCGCGTGCGCGGCAGGAGGGAGCCTCGCCAGCCGGTCAACGGCCAGAAGTGACGCCAGACGTCGATATACTTTACAAATCGTAGGTGTATTCGTCTGGCGGCTCGCCTAAAAGCGAGCAAATTCAGGGGGTTATGTACTCGGCGCAAAAATTGCTTTATGGTTGGGATAATATCGATACTGGACACTCGTCACGCCGATGAAGAAACACACCATAATTCTTGCGGGCGTGTTCGCTGCAGCAATCAGCTCTGCCGCACACGCCAACAACATCATTACCTTCGAAGGCTTCGAGAAAGGTCGGATCATCGACAACGAGTACGCCTCGCAGGGTGTGACGATTCGTGGATACAACGTCGACCGACAGGCTGACAATGTCGGCGTCATCTTCGACACCAACGATAACTGGACTGCCGACCCGGATCTCGAAGCGCCCTTCTACAACGTTAATGGGCAGAATCTCGGTTCGCTGAATCCCGGTAACGTACTCATCATCCACGAGCATCCGTGGGAATGTAACTACTGGAGTTGCGGCAGCGACCCCGATGATGAAGGATCGCAACCGGCGGGATATTTCGACATCGTATTCGACCAGGCAGTCACCCTGAACAGCATCGACTTCTTCGATATCGAAGGCAATGAGGCCGGCAATTCCTGGCGTAATGCCATTACCATCCAGGGGACCGGTGACTACGGTAACTACTACACACCCGCAACAGGCGGCGACAACACCTGGGCACGCCAATATTTCAATCTCGTGGGCGTAACCTCCCTTCGTATCCGGCTTGCGGGCTCGGGCGCGATCGATAACATCGACTTCTCCAGCGGCGCAGTGCCTGCGCCCTCAATGTTGGTTCTGTTCCTGGCAGGATTGGCCGGCTTGTATGCGCGTCGACGCCGGATGGCGTAGCCGCTCTACTGTCTGGTTAGTTTGAACCGCTACCGCGCAACTGTTCATACAGTGCGCGAGCAGCTTCTCGCTCGGTGAAGGGCTGTCCGTCGGAAAGCAACGACTGCAGCTCCCTTGCAGCCGTTTTGGTTTGCCCGTTCCTGTTGAGTGCGACAGCATAGTGGTAACGGATATCAGGAACGTTTGCTGAGCGAGCCAGGGCGTTACGAAGAAGTGTGACGCCGACAGAGGCATCCCCGGCGTTCACCAGTATCCATCCCAGCGTGTCCATCACGGCATAGTTATCCGGTGCAAGGTCGTATGCCTTTTGGGCCACATCGCGGGCTCGGTCGTCGCCGTTTTCGAAATACGCCAGCGCGAGATTGTTGAGCAGGATTGGATCGTTCGGACGGCTCTTTAGCAGCGTTTCGTGCAGGGCAATGGACTTCACCGGCTCGCCCGCCTCCGTGTAGCCGGCGGCAAGAACACGAAGCAATGTGAACGAAACCGTTTCTGCCTGTCGTCTGACGATGTCCTCGAGAAACGTGAGTGCTTTACCTGGACCCTGTTCAGCCTGCAGCAGCGTGTAGTAGTTGAGAACCAGGGCAAGACTCCCGGGCGTGTTGTCGACACCAGACTGGTAGGCGGCGAGCGCATCGGCGGGGCGACCGAGATCACGGTAGGAATCTCCTTTCAGTTGGTAACCGAC